>JAJDDS010000484.1 GCA_029260195.1 Phycisphaerae bacterium | reverse complement strand
GTTCGGCTGGGCTCGACCGGTCCCGGTGAGCGTTGAGAATCTCCCGCGTCCACGTCGCGCGCACGTCCTGATTTCCATCGCCGGCCCCGGCTCCAATCTGCTCCTCGCTGCCGCTTCGCTCTCGCTCCTGCTCTTCCTCGGTTGCGTTGTGTCGTTCGCGTATCCCAACGCGGTCGTCGGGAACTTCGCCACCTTGGATTTCACCGCTGCCGTGACAGCCTCCGGCTTCCCGCTCACCGTTGCTTTCGGACCCTTCTGCACCATCTTAAAGCTGAGTCTTGTCATCAACGTCTTCCTCGCGTGCTTCAACATGATCCCGATTCCCCCGCTTGACGGCTCTTGGGTTCTTCAGCACCTGTTCCCGTTCACGGTCGGCCGCCTCTACGAGACCCTCCGCCCCTACAGCCTCATCATCTTCGTAGCCCTGATCTACTCGGGAGTTCTGGAGTACTTGCTTTACCCCGTCGCCATCGCCCTCGCCCCCGCCTTCCTCCTGCTTGTCACGGCCACCCCGTACTGACCGACCCGCCGGACCGAGGACCGAGCGTCGCGAGTGAAGCCACTGGCGGATCATCGCAATACCGGGCATGATGTGGGGCGCACGGCCGCGGGGCGGCCGATAATCCCACCGGCGCGTTTTTTCGCAGAGGGACCCGCAACTGGCCGATATGCGTCCGGGGCAGGTCCATCGCCGGAAAGGGGGTCGGCGCGTCACGCATGACAACCCTCCCGGTTGGGCCCCGACACCAGTCGTCTTGGCATGTCTGGTCCAGTCCGTCGCCGACAAGCGGTGTGGCGCGGCTGGAACATCGGCGCCACTGCGGAGATAACCCATGAGTTCGCAAATGAGTATGAACGTCGTTACCCACTCCGATTCCCACGAGCCCGGCAAGCTTTCCGGGCTCAATTGGCTCGCGATCGTCGGCGCCGCTGCGGCGCTGGCGTTCCTGATCTACGGCGCGTATTTCGGCCACCACGACGCGGGGCACGGTGACACACATCACCATACGCCGCCGGTCTGGGCGTGCATCCCGTTCGTCGCGTTGCTTCTGTGCATCGCCGTGCTGCCACTCATGTCCGCCACCGAGCACTGGTGGGAGAGCAACCAGAACCGACTCATGATCTCGCTCTCGCTGGCTGCGGTGACGCTGGGCTACTTCGCGATGGCCGACGGCGTCGGAACGGTCTTCACGGTGCTCGAACACGCGGTGCTCGCCGAGTACATCCCGTTCATTGTGCTGCTGTTCGCGCTTTACGTAATCAGCGGCGGCATTTCGCTGCGCGGCGATCTGGCTGCCCACCCGGGAACCAACACGGGGTTCATCGCCGTCGGCGCACTCCTGGCCAGCTTCATCGGGACGACCGGCGCGAGCATGCTGCTGATCCGTCCGCTGCTTCAGACGAACAGCGAGCGCAAACACGTGACGCACACGGTGATCTTCTTCATCTTCCTGGTCAGCAACATCGGCGGCGCGCTATTGCCGATCGGCGACCCACCGCTGTTCCTCGGATACCTCCGCGGCGTCCCGTTCCTATGGACGCTGGGTCTGTTCGCGCCTTGGCTGGTGACCTCCGTCGTCCTGCTGGGCGTGTACTTCGCATTCGACACCGTGATGTATGGACGCGAAGAGAAGAAGGACATCACGCGCGACGAGACGCAACTCGCACCATTGTCGCTCAAGGGCAAGGTCAACTTCGTCTACCTCCTCGGCATCGTGCTTTGCGTCGGGACGCTCGATCCGTCCAAGTCGTTCTTCGGGTTGTTCACTCCGTTCCCGTTCATGCGCGAACTACTCATGCTGCTGCTCGTGGGGCTCTCGCTGAAGTCGACGCCGAAAGGCATCCGAGCCGCCAATCAGTTCAACTACCATGCGATCCTGGAGGTGGCGGCGCTGTTCATCGGCATCTTCATCTGCATGCAGGTGCCGATCGCCATCCTGAACGAGCGCGGCGCCGACCTCGGGCTCTCCGCGCCGTGGCACTTCTTCTGGGCGACTGGAAGCCTGTCGAGCTTCCTGGACAACGCCCCGACGTACGTCGTCTTCTTCGAGACCGCGAAGGTGCTTCCCGAAGGGGGAGAGACGTTGTCATTGCTCGGCGGCGCGACCATCAGCGTCGCCCTGCTCAAAGCCATCAGCTTGGGCGCGGTGTTCATGGGTGCGATGACGTACATCGGCAACGGTCCCAACTTCATGGTCAAGAGCATCGCCGAACAGAGCGGCATTAAGATGCCGAGCTTCTTCGGTTACATGCTCTGGAGCATCTGCATCCTCTGCCCGATCTTCGTGCTCGTCTCGATCGTCTTCACGTAGGAACCAAAGAAACCGCCCGGCGCGCTTTTGGGCGACGCCGGGCGATTCGGGGTCACGACCCAAGCCGACCTCGATCGGCTGTCCTTATCGTGGCGGGGCTGTGCCGCCTATCCGTCAGTTACAACATCCCGCTTTCACCTTGGAGCGCACCTGCTTGTCACCCTTGGGGCAACAGGCTGGTTTCTCCGACGGTGAAGCGCCTGCCAGCTTCTGCGTCCACGCGCCGAGGGCTGCCCCGACGGCGCTCGTGCGCCACGACGGTTTCCCTTCGGTTCGGCACGTTGGCGCACCTTTGGCGCAGCATGGCGACCCGTCGCTTGCGCTCTGGGTTCGGAACGGCATCTTGCCACCCTGAGGGCAGCAGGGTGGCTTGTCACCCTTGTCACAACAGG
>JAJDDS010000483.1 GCA_029260195.1 Phycisphaerae bacterium | reverse complement strand
GTGGGAGCGGCTGGACTGGCTCCATTTGGTGCGGTGTGGTTCCCATGTCGGTCTCGTGATCGCGCATGACCCGTTGCTCGGGCGCCATTCTCACACAATCGGCCGCCGTGGCAACTCGGTGGGGATCCTCCGTGCGGTTTCGTGTGGGCGGGGTTGACCAGGATGGTTCGGTCGGCGGGAATGCGGTAGTGTAGTGTTTCAGAATTGACGAGGTTGTTGCGATTAGATCGCGATCGTCAGGGAGCGATTCTGGAACGACCCACGACACCGCTTCCTTACGGGCGCGGCGTTGATAGACTGCAATCTGCGTGAAGCACTACAGTAGTCTGTTTATGTCATGAGAATCAGCGGCGCGCGTCTGACCGTTCATGCCCAGTACCCGTTCCGCATCGCTCGACGGGGTGCGAGCGTGATCGGTCGCGACGTGCATCGTGTCATCGTCCGGGTCGAACACGACGGCTTGTGCGGCTACGGTGAGGCGGCGCCCACTCCGTACTATGAGCAATCACCTGATTCAGTCATGGCCACTATCAAGCGTGTTGCCGATGATGCCGTAATCGCCGAGCGCGATCCCTTCGCCATCGGACCGGTTGTGCGCCGACTTACCGAAACCTGCGATGATCAGCGCGCGACGGTGGCTGCCATCGACGCAGCCATGCATGACTGGGTCGGCAGACGACTCGGCGTGCCGGTTTGGCAACTCCTGGGTCTCGACGCGGCTGACACACCGCCCACGTCGATGACCATCGGCCTCGACGAGCCCGGCGTGATTGAGCGCAAGGTCATCGAAGCGGCTGATTTCGGCGCGCTCAAGATCAAAGTGGGCGTCGACAGCGATGAACGGACGTTGGACATTGTGCGGCGCCTGGCGCCTGACAAGGTCCTCCGGCTCGATGCTAACGCATCCTGGTCTCCCGAAATCGCCCTCGATCGCATCAACGCGCTCGCCCGCTTCGCGCCGGAGCTGATCGAACAACCCATCCCGGCTGGGAACCATGACGCCCTGCGCGAGATTCATCGTAGCAGTGCGGTTCCGATCTACGCCGACGAGGACTGCGTGCGACCCGAAGACATCCCCGCGTTGGCTGGGTGCGTTTCGGGCGTCAATGTCAAGCTCTCCAAGTGCGGCGGGATCCGGGAAGCGCTCCGCGCCATCGAACTCGCCCGCTCCTTCGACCTGCGTGTCATGATCGGTTGCATGGCGGAGACGTCGCTCGGCGTCTCCGCAGGCGTTCAGTTGGCGAGCTTGGCTGACGTCATCGACCTTGACGGGCATCTTCTGCTGGAAGACGACCCGTTCGACGCGCTCGCACTTGACGTTGACCGCGTGCTTCCCTCGGACCGGCCCGGGCTCGGCGCCGAGGCTGGGGAGTTGTTCGCGTGATCTCCACTACGTCGGCCCTTCGATTCGCGTTGGTCGGCGTCGTCGTCGCGTTCGCCGTCGCCAACTGTGTGACCACGCCGCGCCCGCCCATCACCCCCGTCCGCATCGACGACCGCATCACCATCGGTGGCGAGTCCTACCACACGCAAACGCGCGTCATACGATGGGCTGACGCGGGTGGGTTCAACGCGTACATCAAGCATCGCTCGACCGATCCGCCCCGCATCCTTCCGTCCAAACCGTCCAAGGGTTGTGACACACCGGAGCGCTACGGCGTCAGACCGTTCTTCCTCGACGAGGACGGCAATGCACTGCACCTCACGCCCGCCCGTCGCCGAGCGCTGCTGCGCGATAGGGTCCACCAAGTCGTCCTGCACTACGATGCCGCGGGGACCAGCCGCAGGTGCTTCGAGGTGCTGCACGACGAACGCGGCCTGAGCGCGCACTTCCTTCTCGACGTCGACGGCGTGATCTATCAGACGCTTGATGTGGCTGAACGTGCCCGACACGCCGGTCCGGCGAACGATCGATCGATTGGCATCGAGATCGCCAACGTCGGCGCCTACTCGACGCCCGAGGTCCTTGCCCAGAACCGCGACGCGATCGTCGGCGGTCAGAACACGGAACGTGCCATCGCCGGGTACGTTCAAAACCGCAGGCTACACCAGTACGCCTTCACCGATGCGCAGTACACAGCGCTCATTCGTCTGCTCCGCGCGCTCCGGATCGCACTGCCGAACATCGACGCGCGGATCCCGCGCGGGGCGGACGGCGCTATGCTGACTGTCGTCCTGCCGCCGGATCGGCGTGGAGGCTTCGCCGGCATCGTGGGTCACTTCCACATGTCCGACAACAAGGTCGACCCCGGCCCCGCGTTCGACTGGGAACGACTCCTGCGCGGGCTCCGCGAATGACAGCGCGCCGGGTTCCATGATTTCGCACAACGCTCCGCGCTACGGCGCCGCGCCGGTGAACGCACTCTGAAACACGAACCAGTCCATCAAGTCGACGTGGTCGTCGTCATTCAGGTCGAACGTTTCACACCCGCCCGCCACGGGCGCCGTCGGACCGGTAACACAGTCGAAGAACGCCGCGAAGTCGTCCAGATCCACATCGCAGTCTAGATCGCCGTCGCTTTGTACTGGAATATCCACTGTCAGCGCGGCCGCTTCACTTGCAATTGTGCCGCACGTGTTTGTGACGATCAGCCTATATTCGCCTGCATCGAACGTGGTGGCATTCTCGACGACCAGTGAAGCCTCAACCGCGCCGACAATGTCCTCGCCATTGTGCTGCCATTGCAGGTTGACGGGAATATTGCCGTCGACGGTGGCATCGAACATCACCGTGTCGCCCGCGCACGCCGTCTGCGAAATGGGCTGTTCCGTGATGGCGGAGCCGAGCACAATCAGGGTGACGCCCGTCTCGAAGTAGATGACGTCCCAGCATTGACCGTCTGGCGACGGTGGGAGGGAATGGCCGTCAAACGACCCCACGACGTTCCCGGCCGTGACGACCTCGAATTGATCGTCGATGGCGGGCTCGTATCCGTCGACCAACGACGCATCCAGCACACCGGACAGTGTGGCTGTCTCGGAGACGGTCAGAATGTCGAACAGCCCCGAGTCCGGCGTGCCGCCGATCTCGCATTCCAGTGATCCGGCCGGGTTTTGTGTGTAGTTGCCCATTAACTGCAATGTTCCGGTCGAGAGCCCAGGGCGGACGATGCCGTCACTGTCCAGTCCGGTGGCGGTCACATCCAGCGCGCCGACGCCGTCGAGGACGCCCCCCGGCTCATTGGTGAGCAAATCACCGACGACGGTGACCCTGTCCAGCGGTGTCGCGTTAATCGTGAATTGCCCGGAATTTGTGTGGATCGCACCGGCCCGCCCGATGGAGACGTTTTTGTTGTCGCTCGTCGTGACAGTGAACGTCCCGCGATTGTCGAGTTCGGCTCCGAGTACACGATCGCCGCCGGTTCCCGGACTGATGCTGATTTGTCCGACGGCTGCGTTCTCGAGCGTGCCGGTCTGCACGACCAGGTTGGACGACAGGCCGCCGTTGACGCTTTGCAAGTCGATGGCGCCGGAGTTCACAAACCCTTCGGCGGCTGTGATGTTGGCGGGGCCGAATCCGCCGCCTTGAATGACGACCGCTTGTCCCAGCGCCAAGTGCCCCGTCATCGCGCAGTCCCCATGCAACGTGAACAGCGCAGCCCCCGTGCCCCCGGGCCCATTGTTCAGCTCGGAATCGACCAGGGTGAGATTTCCGTTGATCGTGCCGCCGTCGTAGTTGAAGACGCCGTCGTTCATCACGGTGGCTGGTCCAACCGCCAAAACACTCGGCCCGGCAAGGGTCAGGTTCACGGCGTCGATTTGTTCGAGGCTTGGCGCCGTCCAAGTGCCACCATCCGTCACTTGAATGGTCGACGGCCCGCCCGCAGCCGCGACCCCCGTCAGCGACGACAGATCGAGCAAGCTCCCAGCCCCGTCCACACTGAGCAACGACACGTGATCGACCGTGAGCATCGCCGGAGCGAGAAGTTTGCCACCCGAGGAAACCAGGAATTGCAGGTGCCCAGCGGCGATCGCCGGCAGCGTCGACATGTCCACCGTCCCGCCGGCGGATGCCACGATATCCAGGTGGTCATTGAAGAAGGCAATCCCCCCCTGCAACGTCTGCAGCGCGGAGAGATCGATCATCCCGTTGTCGGAGGCTGTTATCGTCCGCCCCGGCGCGCCGCCGACATCCAACAGGTTGTTCACGACTTGCAGCGACGAAAGGTCGAGCAATGTCCCGGCGCCCTGCGCCGAGAAGATCGTGCCCGACGCAATCCCCGTCCCGACGAACTCCGTGTCGGCGACCGAGAACACGACG
>JAJDDS010000482.1 GCA_029260195.1 Phycisphaerae bacterium | reverse complement strand
AAAGTGTTGGAATACAACTGCCGATTCGGCGACCCGGAGGCGCAAGTGATTCTGTCGCGGCTGCGGAGCGATCTGATCGATCTGGTCAATGCGTGTATTGACGGAACACTCGACGCGTATCCTCTGGAGTGGGATTCGCGGTCGGCGGTTTGCGTGGTGACGGCGTCGGCGGGGTATCCTCGGAAGTACGAGACCGGCAAGCGCATCGGTGGAATTGCGGAGGCGGAGTCTCTAAACGGGGTTACGGTCCATCACGCGGGTACGGTCGCGACCGATGACAGTGTATTGACGAGCGGTGGGCGGGCTCTGGGGGTGACGGCGTTGGGTGAGGACATCGCGACGGCGCAACGTCGTGCATACGAGGGCGTGGATCGGATCTCGTACGATGGGATGATCTGCCGGCGCGACATCGGCCATCGCGCGTTGAATCGTCGCGCGACGGTTGGCTAGAACAGTGAGCTGGTCTTCGCCATGTTGATCATGCGCATGGCCGCCGGTCCGACGAGCACGACGAAAATCGCCGGGAAGATGAAGAGGATCAGCGGCAGCATGAGCTTGACCGCGACCTTCTGTGCGCGTTCCTCGGCGGCTTGGCGGCGCTTGACACGGAGGGCGTCGGCTTGGTTTCGCAAAGCGCGGGCGATGCTGGTTCCGAATTTCTCAGCCTGATTGACGATGGCGACGAGTGACTTGACCTCCGCCACTTGCGTGCGTTCGGTTAAGTTCGTGAGGGACTCGGCGCGCGGGATACCCATTTGCGCCTCGCGGGTCGTGATCTGGAACTCCTCGCTCAGCTCGGGGTGGACCGTTCGCATCTCATCGCCGACGCGCTGCAGCGCTCCGTCCAGCGCGAGGCCCGCTTCCACCGATATGACCATCAGATCGAGGGCGTCGGGAAGTCCGTTGCGAACGGCCTCGCCGCGCTTCTTCATCCCGGAACTGAGCCAGAGATTCGGCGCCAAGAAGCCGAGTGCGGCTCCGAAGATCGCCAGACCGAATACGCTTTGCACTTCGTTGCCGCGGCTGAGGGAGTAGATACCGACCGCGACCGCGGCGAGCACAGCCACCAGGGTCTTACTGGCGAGAAACAGACTCGGGGAGTTCTCGTTTCGGTAGCCGGCGGCGGCGAGTTTAAGGCGCAATTGCGACATCTCCGCCCCGCTCTTGGGCATGACGGGGCGCATCGCGATCGGGGCGACGCGCTCCATCATCTTGGCGGTGACGGATTGGCGCGCCTGCTCCTTGATCGCGGCGGCCGGGTCCGCGGAACTCCCGCCGGCCATGCGGCGCGAGACCGCCTCCTTGTCATCCTTCTTGGTGGGCCTGAGCGAGAAGACCACAAGTCCGAGGGCGGCCAACCCCATCATCCCTAGCAACATCGACGTCGTCATCGTGAAATCCTCACACTTTGATATTGACGATCCACCGGATCATCGCCAAGCCCATGAGCTGCATTCCGAAGGCGATCATCAGCATGATTCTTCCGCTGGCTTCTCCAGTCAGCTCCTCGGCGTACTTGGGGTTCAATAACATGACGGCGACGCCGACGACGGTGGGCAGCGCGAAGAGCACGTAGCCCGAGAGACGTCCCTCAGCCGTCAGCGCCTGCACCATGCCGAGCAGTTCCAGGCGATCGCGGATCACCGAGCTGATATTGTCCAGCACCTCGGCCAGGTCACCACCGGTCTGACGTTGAATGAGGACCGCGGTGACGAAAAACCGGACGTCGAGCGAGTCGACACGGTTCGCCATCGCGAGGAGGGAGTCCTCGAGTTTGATGCCGAGGTTCTGCTCGTGGAACACACGTCCGAATTCCGTGCCGACCGGATCAGGGAGTTGCTCATGGACGACATGGATGGCGCTCGCGAGTGAGTGTCCTGCCCGCAACGCCTGACTCATGATTTCGAACACGTCGGGCAACTGCATGGTAAGCCGCCGCATTCGACGTGCCTTGCGGCGGTTTAACCAGGCGAGCGGCAGGAGCATGACGCCGGCGGCGACCCCCAGGCCGACGAGAGGACTCTTGCCAAGGGCGATCATCCCGAACAGCGCGCCGAGGGCGAGGGCGCCCTGGTTCGTGAGCATCCTCGTGGCGGACCAGCGGACGTCGGATTGGTCAAGGAGGGCTTGAACCTTGGGCGTCAAAGCGAGCTTGGAAATCACCGGCCCGAGCATCCCGCTGACGTTATCGCCGGGGATTTGACGCAGAACGGACGCGGATGTCTGGGCTGCTTTCTTGACGGTGTCGCGGCCTTTCAAACGGGCCACCAGGCGTTTGCGTTCGGATGTTCGGGACTCCGCGACGACCTGATAGACTCCGTACGCGAGGAGGATAGAGCCGACCATCGGAAGGACCGTGAAGGCCATCGTATCCAGCGCGCCTGAAGCTTGCAGCAGTAGTTCCATCATAACCCCCTGACGTCAGCGACGGCGGTCTAGTCGACTGCGTCGGTCGAGAGCACCTTCCGCTCGAAAACTCGGTCGTCCACGCGCGCCCCATGGGACTTCAGTCGGTCAAGGAATCCCGGGCGCAGCCCGGTCGCGATAAACTGTCCGTGGATCTTGCCACCCGAGGTTGCTCCAAGCGGCTCGAATTTGAAGATGTCCTGCATGGTGATGACGTCACCCTCCATGCCCTGCACTTCGGTGATCGTCGTCACCTTCCTGGCGCCGCCGGTCAGACGCTGCGCCTGGACAATCAGGTGAATCGCGGATGCGAATTGCTGACGGATGGCGCGCGTGGGCAGATCGAACCCGGACATCATCACCATGGTCTCGACACGCTGCACCGCGTCACGCGTACTGTTCGCGTGAATCGTCGTCAACGATCCGTCGTGGCCCGTGTTCATGGCTTGGAGCATGTCGAGTGTTTCAGCCCCTCGGCACTCGCCGACCACGATACGGTCGGGGCGCATACGCAGACTGTTTATGAGCAGTTCACGAATCCCGATCGCGCCCTTACCCTCGATGTTCGCCGGACGTGATTCCATTCGCAGAACATGCGGCTGGCGCAGGCGCAGCTCGGCGGCGTCCTCGATGGTCACGATGCGCTCGTCGACCGGAATGAACGACGAGAGGTTGTTGAGCAGGGTGG
>JAJDDS010000481.1 GCA_029260195.1 Phycisphaerae bacterium | reverse complement strand
ATGTCGCGCACCCAGTTGTCGATCTGTCCCGTGTTGGTGACCCGATAACGCTGCCAGACGCCGGTCTCCGCATCCCGGCGAGCGGCGCCGCCGTTTCCAGAGACCCAGACGTTGCCGTTAGCGTCCATGTCGATAGCGAAGGTGAATCCGCCCGGTCGCCACTCGCCAAGGGAAGTCCAACTGGCGCCGTCGAAGTAGAAGGCCTCCGAGCCGCCCCCGATCATCAGCGCCTCGCGATCACCGAACGCCCGGAACGTCGTGAGTTCGATCGCCCCGGCGAACGGCATGGGCGGCGCGACCCATGTGCCGTCCGGACGACGGTACTCCAACGTGTAGAGTTGCCCGGGCGCGGTGTACCGCAGCATCCATGTGTTGCCCATGTCGTCGCAGCCGTTGGTCAACACCGACTCGATCTCGCCGGGCACGTCGATGTTCGGCAGCAACGTAAACTGATCGGTATCGCTGTCAAACCGGGCGAGTCCGAAGGCGTCGTCGATCCAGACCACGTAGCCGCCCGATGGCTTGGGCTGCACGATCGCAGTATCCAGCGTGGTCCAGCCCGGCCAACCGTTGTGGTTGTCGCCGTAGCTCCAGACCGTCCAGGCATCGGCGTCGGGCACGTAGCGCACCAAGCCGCCGCCGTTGCCGTAGCAGGCAAACCAGACCGACCCGTCCGGCGCGATGCTCACTTCCATGGTGCGCCCCCCTGGCATGGGCGAGTTCCCGGCGTCGTACCGCACCAGGGAATCGGGCCCGATCGCGGGATCGAAGTACAGCGCTCCGCGCCAAGTGCCCATCCAGAGCGCGCCGTTCGTGTCGGGTGCGAAGTCACTGACGCGCGCGGATCCGGTGTTGTTCGGATCGCCCATCACGGGGTAATCGACGTTGGAGAAGTTCTCCCAGCGGTTCTCGGCGGCGATGAATCTAGCGAATCCACCCTCTTCAAAAAACGGATCGTAGCCGCCGATGTACGGAGTCCCGTCGGGGGCTATCCAGAGCGCGTCGCTATAGTCGCCCATCACGCCGGTGTTGCCCGGCCGGAAGTACTTCCAGGAATAATCCAGATCAGCGCCAGCGACTCTGACGAACGAGGCAGGTGCCAGAATCAGGCAAACCAAGGTGCGTGTGTTCAACGGGCGGGGGTTCATTTTGATATCTCCTCTGGCTCATGCTTTCCAGTATCTGGAGTTCCTGGCTGATTCACCAAACGTAGCCTCGGAGCGGGGCTTCCGCTGCTTGGCTGCGAACAAAACGATGCATCAACATGTTCAACGGCCTTTCCTTCGAGAGAACGGGCTTTTCGAGTTTGCTCCTCAACATTCGCCTTCACGTCGCGGCGGCGCTGTCCACATCATCCCGCACCACCCGTAAATGCCAATTGCAGCGCACCGAGGTCCTCGAAATCGACGTCATTGTCACTGTCGAAGTCGAACACTCCGCAGCCTGGTGCCAGTCCTCCACCGGGCCCCGTGGAGCAGGCGAGAAATCCGGCGAAATCCTCGATGTCCACGTCGGCATCGTCGTCACCGTCGCCCGGTGCTCCGCCGATCGGCGTCAGGAGGACGGCCGCCCATCCTGGGATGTCGTTGTCAAAAGCGTAGCCGACGATCTGGCCGCGGTTGTTGATGTCATGTGCCGAGATGATCGCCATATTTTCCACGGGATCGATGAGCGCGTTGAGTGTGCGAATGCCCTCTTCCGCCGTCCAGATCCACGCCTTGTCGCCGGAGCCGGTGTGATCCGTTTCGCCGACGACGGCGCCGAGATCGTTGATACCGAAAGCTCGGTTTCCGAGCCCGATTGGGGGGATCATCACCAGGCCACCTTCCTCGAGATTGAAGATAAACGCCCGCGACGAGTCGCTGGATGTGGGGTTATTCGCCTGGCCGACGACGTGCCCGAGTTCATTGATAGCGTATCCGTAGGTGTACGAGAATGCGGCACTGAGCGGGCCAAGGAGTTCGAGTCCCCCATCGACGGTCCAGCGAAACGCGCTGGGGCTTGAAAAACCGGCAGAGCCGGTGGCTTGTCCGGCGTTATTCACGTCGTATCCCCGACTGGGCCACGGCGCGATCTGGATCATCTCATCCATTGACGCGTCGTAGTAGAACGCCTGATAGCTAAGGAGGGCGCTGGGATTCGAGGTCCCCGCGGCGTCTCCCGAATCATTGACGCCCCAGGCTTCACCCGCGGACGTCCCCGGCAGGGTGCCCAGCATGTTGTACTGACCGTTGTGGAGCGTCCAGGCATTTGCGCCCTCGTCGCCGCCGGCAACGATTCCCGCATCGCTGATCTCGCGTGCCGCGGACCGGCTCTCTCCGGGCGGGCTTGGAAGCACGGTCATTCCATCGCTCCAGTTCCAATGGAACGCCCGGATCGGCTCGCCGGGAAAGGTGATCCAGCCGACGACCTCGCCCGAATTGTTGATGCCCCACGGGATCGCGACTTGAGCACCGGGCGGGCGTTCCAGAACGGTAACTTCGTATTCGACACGGCCTCCATCGGAGTTACTCGCGCAAGCGATCAGCAAAGCGACCGCGCAAACGAAGCACTTCACGTTCATTTGAGCATTCCTTTCGAAAGGGTGTGTAGGGCATTCTATCGGTTGTGGTGTAGTTCGGACGTCGCCACCAGATCCACGACGGCGGAGATCACCGGGCAGCGCACCGATCCGCTCTCGGCACAAACTCCCGTGTCGACCCCAGCCATGGGGTTTCGAATAAGCCCGGCGCTCCGGTTTCGCCGACCTAAGGACCGACCACATCCCCTCGCTCACGGGTAATTGCGGCACGACGTGTGCCAGCCGCGCAGCACTGTCCGCGGCGTCGGAATTCGGGTTTGGAGTATCCGGAGTGGCGATCGGCGCGTCTGTGCCAGACCTAGCGGAGTGGGTGAAATGGCATGACCGCGAGATTACTCGCACTTTCGAGAAGCGTGGAACAGGTTACTCCCTGTTTTCGGGCAGCCGCGTGGAGTAGGGCTTGGGGAGGTGGGCGTGGTATGCGTGCGTCTGACAAATATGGGATTCCAGTCGGACGGCGCCGCGATAATCAAGCGGGGGGAGCATGGGGGAATAGGGACGGTGGGTCGTCGCGGGCGACCGGGGAGTTGGCTTCTACCGAAGGAGTGTGTTTGATATCGAGGTGGGCGTAGGCGGCGGGGGTGGCTTGGCGGCCTTGGCGGGTGCGTATGACGAATCCGATCTGGAGGAGGTAGGGCTCGACGACGTCTTCGAGGGTGTCGCGCTCTTGGCCCATGGTGGCAGCGAGGGCTTCGATGCCAGCGGGTCCGCCGTCGTAGATGTTGATGAGTGCGCTCAGAAACGCTCGGTCGAGTTCGTCGAGTCCGCGATGGTCGACGAGTTGGATTTCGAGGGCTTTCTCGACGACTTGGGGATTGAGGACGCCGTCGGCGCGGACCTGTGCGTAATCGCGGACGCGTTTCAGCAGGCGGTTCGCGACGCGGGGGGTTCCTCTGCTTCGGTCGGCGACGACGGCGAGCGCGTTGTCGGTCGCGGAGATTTCGAGCATGGCGGCGGACCGCTCGATGATGGCTGTGAGTTCGTTGGGGGTGTAGAAGTCGAGGTGTTGGCGATGCCCGAATCGGTCGCGCATTGCGGCTGAGAGGAGTCCGGAGCGGGTGGTGGCGCCGATGAGGGTGAACGGTTTGAGTGCG
>JAJDDS010000049.1 GCA_029260195.1 Phycisphaerae bacterium | reverse complement strand
TCCTGGACATCAACCGCAACGGCAGCGTCAACCCGCTCGATCTGATCGCCTTCAAACAGTTGATCAACGGCATCAGCCCCCCGGCTACTCAATCGTGGACCGGCGAGTCCATGAAGAACTCGCGACCGTGAGGCGATGGCTTGAACTCGGAGAGGTGCAGGCTAAACTGCCGGGAGGAGTCGCGACGGAGTACGACGCGTGGAAAGGTGGAACGAATGCAGTTTTCTACGGCGGATGACATTCAAGACGACGCGCGCGAGGCGCTGATCGACTTGCTCTACCGGTTGGGCGACGACGATCTGATGATCGGACACCGCCACACCGAGTGGACCGGGCTCGCGCCGATTCTCGAAGCCGACATCGCCTTCTCTTCCATCGCGCAAGACCAGATCGGACAGGCGCGGGCCTACTACTCGTTGCTCCATAACCTTGGAGAGCCGGACCCGGACACGCTCGCTTTTGCACGCGGACCGGAGCAGTTTCGCTGCGCGTCGCTCTGCGTACTGGAGAAGGGCGACTGGGCGCGGAGCGTCGTCCGGCAGTACCTGTACGACTCCTGCAAAGCACTGCGGCTCGAAGCGCTGACCGAAAGCGCCTACGAACCGCTCGCGAAGCTTGTCCGCAAGTTGCGCGGCGAGCAGAAGTATCATCTGATGCACGCCCGCATGTGGGTCTCACGATTGGGCAATGCGACGCGGGAAAGCCATGCGTTGATGCAAGCAGCCTTGAACGAGCTGTTCGCGCACGCGCTGGGCATGTTCGAGCCGACCGGCGGATCGCCCATCGTCGCGGCGTCCGGCATCGGACCCGACGAGACGACGCTTTGCGATGCGTGGCGAAGACAGGTGACCGAATTTCTGACGAACTCGGGTTTGAGTCTTCCCGAGGACGTCAAGCCCGTTCACGGTGGACGGCGCGGAGAACACCCCTCCGAGATGGTCGAGCTCCTCGACGCACTGCAGCAGGTATACAAACTCGATCCGGCAGCCCAATGGTAGACGTCGCAATGAGCGTTCCAAACTGCGACAGTCCCGAAGCAAAACGTGTTTGGGACGCGCTGCGCGGAGTGCCCGATCCGGAAATCCCGGTCGTCTCAGTCGTCGAGCTGGGAATGATCGCTGCCGTCGACGCCAATGAACGGTCCGTGACGGTGAAACTGACGCCGACCTTCGCCGCCTGTCCCGCGATCGAGCACATTCACGACACGATTCGCGGGGCCGTCACCGATGCGGGGTTCGCGCATGTCAATGTGGAAACGGTGTACGATCCGCCCTGGACCACGGACCGAATCACGGCGGCGGGACGCGCGAAACTGAAGTCGTTCGGACTCGCCCCGCCGGGCTGCATGAACGGGCGGAGCGTGGAGCCGGAAGACTTGCTCGCGGTTGCCTGCCCGCTGTGCGATTCGACGGACACGACGTTGGAGTCCGCGTTCGGCCCGACGCTGTGCCGATCGATTCACTACTGCGAAGACTGCAGGCAGTCCTTCGAGCACTTCAAACCGGTCAGTTGATCCCGCCGTGGGTGCGGCTGCGAGAGGCGACACGAGCATGATGAGCATCGCCGGATTCGAGATCGTCTCGGTACAGACGGGGACATTTCGTCTTGACGGGGGCGCCATGTTCGGCGTCGTGCCCAAAGTCCTATGGGCGCCGCGCGAGGACGTCGACGCGCACAACCGCATTCTACTCGCCACGCGAACCCTGATCGCCGTTTCTCGCGATCGCGAATGCGTCATGTTGGTGGACACGGGGACGGGTACGAAATGGGCGGACGACGAGGCGGACCGATTCGAGATTCGCCATGACGGATCAGCCATTGCGGCGTGGCTGGAGACCGGATTCGGGCTTGCGCCGGCCGACGTCACCGACATCGTCGTGACGCATCTCCATTTCGACCACAACGGAGGATTGAGCGAATGGGTTGGCGAGCCCGGCGGACAGACACGATTGTGTTTTCCGCAGGCACGACACTGGGTTCACCGGCGGCACTGGGAGCACGTGCAACGCCCCACCGAGAAGGACCGTGCCTCCTTCCTGTCTCGGGACTATGAGCACCTCGAACGGTCCGGCGTTCTGCGATTCGTCGAGGGCGACGCACCCGAATCTCCATGGAAGGGGGTGCGTTGGTTTGTTAGTGACGGCCACACGCCCGGGCAACTACTCCCCATCTTCGAGGAAGGGGATGGTGGCGTGATGTTCACAGGCGACGTGTTCCCCACGTCGAGCCACCTGCGCGTTCCGTGGGTGATGGCGTACGACAACGAGCCGCTCAAAACGATCGCGGAGAAGCATCGCATTCTGGGCTGGTGTCGCGAGGGCCGCCTACAACTGGCGTTTCCGCATGACCACCGGGTCGGCGGCGCGGTGCTGGACTTCGCCAACGACCGCGCATTGATCGCGCAACCCGCGGACCTATGAGCAGTTGTGCGTTTGGGTCGCGCTACTCCTTCTTGTCGACGTCTTTCTTGGGCTCTGATTTTTTCAGTTTGTCGGTCTCGGCCTTGATCAGATTCATGATCTTCTCAGGAATCGCGAACCGATCCTTCGGCAGGTCGACGTTGTGGGATATCTCGTCGAACGTGAGGTTCATCTCCTGCTTCATCCCGTTCGCGTCGATCGTCTGCTCGATCTTGTGGGCAAGGAGGACGCCGCTCACCTCTTTGTAGCCCTTCATTCTACTGATCAGCTTCGCCTTGCCCATGGGGTTGGTCATGGTCATCTCTGAACCCCGCCGCAACCAAGTACCCTTCTCGAAGAAGCCGATCTCCGGGTCGCCCGTTGGCGGAGACAGTTCGACCTTGTAGCATTGCATGCCGTCGAATTCCACGAGTTCCAGGCACTTGACTTCCTTGTAGTGCTTACGCCAGTCGAGGTCCTTTCGGAAAATGGCTTCGCGTTTGAACATATCGCCCTGTTCTCCGGACATCACTTGCGCGCCCATTGGATTGATCGTCCATGCAACTTCTCCGTCGTAGCCTTGCTCAATCGCGGCTCCCATCGCGTCTGACTCGATCCGCATATAGACCTTGTCCGGCGCGGCGGCGAATCGGGTGATAGTCATGCTCATGCCGGCCGCCGGCATCGAAAACGTTCCCTTCGCCACGCGGTTTTCGATTCGTTTGTAGGCGGACTTGCCGCCGGTGCTCTTGATGAAACTGTCCATGATCTTCTCGCCCGAGGGCAGCTTGTCCTCGGCGAGCGCCTGCGGTGATACCGACACGATCGTGGCAAGCGTGAGCGTCCAAATGGTGAAAGTCGTTCTGGTCATCGTTCTAAATACTCCAATTCGGCGTCGGCAACGCCCGTCGCGACCTACGCCCCGAACTCCGTCGGCACGTAAATCCACACTTTTCATCATCGAGGGCGGCGCGCTCCGCCGCCGTTTCACTATCCCTTCACGGCCCAGCGTAGCATGTCGCGAAACTTGGCGCCCTGTCCTTGCATCAGGACCCCGACGCGAAACACGCGACCGGCTGCGAATATGCACAGAACCGTCGTCGCCACCACCAGCGCCATCCCGACGACCGGTTGCCACATGGGCACCCCCGGCGAAACCGCCTGGCGGGCGAGCATAAGGACCGGCGTAACCGGTGGAACCAGCGACAGCACCGTCGCCATCGTGCTATTGGGCTCTCGAATGACGCTCTCCATCAGGATCATCGGCAGCATGATGACCACCATCAGCGGCGTCAGCGCGGTCTGCGCCTCGCGGTGATCCGAACAGCCCGCTCCGACGCCGACGAATACGGCTCCGTACATCAACACCGCCAACACCTGATACGCGGCAAACCAGCCAAGCAGGTGCGTCGGCACCAGATCGAGCACGCCGCGCTCGGCTGCGACGGCCAAGCCCCCGCCAAGATACACACCGACGATGGTGAACGAAACCCCTACCATCCCCAGCAGCTTGCCCAGCATCCAGCCGAACGGGTCGATACAGCCCAGGAGCACTTCGGAGATCCGTTGCATCTTTTCTTCGATGACGCTCTGAATCAGCGGTCCGGCCGCCATCATGATCACCATGAACAGCAGGACCACCAGCATGATGGGGATGAGGACATTGCCGATCTTGTCGACTATTTCAGCCTGTACGATCGCGCCGGTCGCTTCATCGCGCGTCACCAGCCCGAGCTCGTCGATCGACGTCTCCCGCGTCGCCCATGCGACCTTCTCCGCGTCCAGCCCCGATCGATCGAAGCGCCACTGCCGTACGCTCGCCGAAATCACGTTGGAGAGCCAGATACGCACGTTCTTGTACGTCGGTGCGTTCGAGAAATACCGCACCCCGACTTGCTCGTCGTCGCCCGCGCTCTCCAGGACGTCCGGGCGAATCTCAACGAACGCGAACAGCTCGTCACTCCGCACGCGCTCCGATAACGCCAGATACGACTCGTCGACATCCTCGGCGGGCAACACGCGTTCCAAGATAAACCGCGGGGCGATCTGTTTCGGCTTCGCCGGCGCGGAAGATTCGTCGTAGATCTCGATCGCGTTGCGCAGTTCCGCAGCCGCCGCCAATTCGTCGTACAAGACACCAGAATGGTCCACCACCGCGATCCGCCGATCCGTCGTGTCCAGACTCGCGTCTCCCAGGAACGCCTCGGCGATCATCCCGCTGCCCATCAACACCGGCATCATCAGAATCGTGATGATGAATGCCTTCGACTTGACGGCTGCGAGGTACTCCCGAACCGCGATCACCATCACCTTCCGCATCGCACGCCTCCCGGTCGGCGATCGTCAATCAATCGCATCGTTGCGCTCCACCGATTCAGGTCCCGCGATGCGAACGAACACGTCGTGCAACGACGGTTGAGCCAGCTCAAAATGATCCACTCGCCCCCGTCGCATCAACTCCGCCAGGACCGCCTGCGTGTCCGCCCCATTTTCGACGCGAAGCTCCTGATATCGTCCGAAATCGCTCACGTTGGCTACGCCTGCCAAACCGTCCAGCGTTTTCCCATTCAATGCGATGCGAACGCGCAGTGTGTCCGTACCGTAGGCTGACCGTATCTCGTCGAGCGACCCATCCAAGACCTTCCGCCCCCTGTAGATCATGAATACGAAGTCGCACATCCTCTCCGCGACACTCATGTCGTGCGTCGAGAGTATGACCGTCGCCCCTTCGCGGCGCAGCTCGAGAATGACGTCGCGCAGCAAGTCAGCGTTCACCGGATCGAGACCGGTGAACGGCTCGTCCAGTATGATCAGCTCAGGTTTGCCGATGACCGTGGAGATGAACTGTACCTTCTGAGCCATCCCTTTGGACAGCGCTTCGACCTTCTTGGCACCCCAGTCCCCCAGACCCATCCGATCCAACCACCAGTCGATGCGCTTTCCCGGACTGCGACACCCCTTGAGCTCGGCGTAGAAGCGCAGGATGTCGCGGACCTTCATGGTCTTGTACAACCCCCGTTCCTCAGGGAGATAAGAGACACGATCCGACGACGGGCCCTTGCCGACGACATCGTCGCCAAACACACGAATCTTCCCCGAGTTCGGGTAGAAGATGCGCATAATCATGCGTAGCGTGGTCGTCTTCCCCGATCCGTTCGGACCGATGAATCCGTACACCGCCCCATCCGGAACCGTTAGTCCGAGGCTGTCCACGGCGACAAAATCGCCGAATCGCTTGGTAACGTCGCTTAACTCTACCGCATGCACGCGATGCTCATCCAGGCTTGAAATCCCGAGGGCGAACCACTGGACTTCATCATAGCCCAACATCACGCGCGATGCTTCCACCGATCTGTGGATTGTTGTAAGATTCGGTCGCGAAGGAAGATACGTCGACGTGTGGTTTGCACGCGGCGCATGCGTGTTTCGTAACCGAACCCGGCCCCCGTGATGGCTGGGAAATATCTCGCCGACGCCAACGAAGCGGAGTCCAAAGAACGAGGCTGGCCGCCGAAACCGTAGTCACCAGGAGTTTCCTCCATGAACCGCCGCACCGTGTTTCACCTCGTCGCGTCGCTGTCGCTCTTCACGACAATCGGCTGCAGCCACTTGGGCTTCGGTCCCACGTTCAGGATGGAGGCGGAGGAGACCTTGACGCTCTCCGCCGGCGATGTCGCGACGCTCAACGTGCGGACCCACAACGGCGCCGTCACCGCCGCTGGGTCAGACGATACCGACGGGCAATTCGTCGTCCACGTTACCAAGCGCGGCCGCGCATGGACCCAAGAAGGCGCCGAGCAAGCCTTGGAAGCGATCGAAGTGACTACCGAACGGCGTGGTGATACGCAGACTCTCAGCTGGCGATGGCAGTCGCCGCGTCAGTACGGATGGGGCGCGTCGGTCGCCTTCAATATCCAAACGCCCCGAGACGTCGCAATAGGCGCGCGCACGCACAACGGCCGATTGACAGTCACCGACATCGTCGGTGATTGCGAGCTCTCGACCCACAACGGGTCGATCCACCTCGCCTCTCAAAGCCGCAACGTGAATGTCCAGACGCATAACGGCGGTATCCGGGTGGCGTCGGCGCCCGAGGAGTTCCGCGCGGTGACGCACAACGGTACGATCCGCGCCGAGCTGCGTGGCGAGCACAACGTCACCGGCGATGTACGGACGCACAATGGCAGCGTTACGTTGGTGATGAACCCGGCTGCCTCCGCCAACTTCGACTGCGGCGCGCATAACGGCGGCATCCACAGCAAACTGAATCTGTCGAATATCGATGTTTCTCGCCGCAAGCTCACGGGCCGCTTCGGTGACGCCACGGGAGCCCTTCGCATCAATACCCACAACGGTTCCATCACTCTGAGCAGTGCTGAATGAGCGTGACGCCCACCCACGACAAACATGGTTGGTGTCGAGAAGCGGCGCACGCGGATCGAATTGAGCGGGCGGGGTTGCTCCGCACGCCACGCCGCGCTGATCATGGACGGGGATCGTGAATTCTAAGGCGCTGCGATCCGGCGACCGGGTCAACCCAGCAGATCGAGGATCGAGCCGATCTGGTTCTGGGCGATCTTGAGGACCTTGACATTGGCAGCCGTCAGAACCTCCGACTGTGCGAGGTTGCTGGTTTCGGTCGCATAGTCCGTGTCGGCGATGCGGCTGCGACTTTCCGCCAAGTTGGCGAACGCGACCTGGTTCGAGCGGATTTGCGGGCCGATGGTATCTTTCTGGAAGGCACCGATTGCCCCCTGTGCGGTTGTCACGTCGGTGATGGCGCCGTCCAGCGCCGCGAGCGCTGCCTCGAAATTGCCACTGGACAGGTCGTTCGCACCGCCGCTGGAGACCGAGCGGGCTGCGTTGCGCGCCGACTCCAGTTGTGCCTGAGCGTCCGCGTTGCCGTTATCCGGCATGTTGAAACCGTCGAGCGAGGAGATCGCGTCGCCGGTAAAACGGTCGATGCTCGATGCCAGACTGTCGATCTGCATCTGATTGGCAGCCAGTTCCTCATCGGACAGCGCGCCACTGTTGGCGCCGGCCACCGTCAGCCGTTTCATCTCGATCATCATGGACGATAACTGTCCGACGTTTCCGTCCGCGATGTTGGCGTTGGCATCAGCCCGGGCGAGGGATCTGCTCTCCGCATCGAGCGCCGCCATCTCGGCTGATAATCTCTCCGCGGCGATCAGAGCGGCCGGTCCGTCCTTGCCGGAATTGATCTTCTTTCCGGTCGCCAGCCTCTGCATTGAGTCCTGCAGAGACCGCTGGTTACGGTTCAAGTTGAACTGAGCCGCCAACGTCGACGAGTTGTTGAGTGGTGTGATCATATCAAAAGTGACCATCGGATATCGCCGAGGAGCGTGCAACCGCGGATTCGAATTCGCCTTATCGGAACGCCTTGACGTAGCAATGCACGAATAGAGCTGCGCGGTCAATCAGACGGCTAGCGGCGAGGACCCGGCCAGCCCCTCGCCTCCACCACAGGGAATTGGGCACTGTCGCGTTGGTACGGCTGGCGCGATTTCATGCTATCGGGGTCCCAGGGTCTTGTGGCGTCGCACGCGGCGTTATCATCCACGTACGAGACAGCTCCCCGCGCGCCGGAGGCGAACAGGACACAACAACAGACCGCGCACGATGCGCATACCTTGAGCGTTTGCATGAGAATGCTCCTTTCTTCATGCGGCCATCAGAAATACGAAACGTGATATAGAAACCGCGCGGAGGGTCCGCTACCGACCGCGCCGTTTACGCGTCAATAGGCAAAGGCCCGCTCCAAGGGCGACGAGACCGAACGTCGCCGGTTCGGGGATGATCAACGTAGAGAACAAGAGGGCGCCGCTCTCGAAGCATCCGAAGACGTCCGGGGGGTGGTCCCGGCGGCTGCGTATTCGCTGGTCACCCGGATGACGTCGCCGACATCCGACCTGAGTTCCCCGAGGAACGACAGAGGCTCCGCCGTGGAGACCAGCGTCTGGTTGGCGGTGACATTTTCCACCGTGATCATGGAGGTTTGCGTGAATGCCGAGGCGTCGTTCTGGATGAACGTGAACTCCCACTCCGCCCGCTCCACGGGCATGACGAACTCGACGATCGAAAGCCAATCGCCCTCCCCGGTTCCGCCGGGCAGATCCGGACTATCGCCCACGTAACCGGCGAGTATGCGGGTAGTTATCAAGAACGCTAGTTCATCCGGTTCCGGCATTTCAGTCATAATCGAAAGTCCACTGGCGGTAATGACCGATTCCCCCCCCGGGTCCCGTAGAGTCGGACGCGCCGAATCCCAGAATTGGGTCGTCCGGGAAGTTCCCCGATTCTGAGTCCGACACTGGCGGTCCGCCGTCGAAGAGCTGCACCGTCCCCCCGCCGTCCACCTCGTGCCGAATCACCTCGAACCGCCCGCCACCCTCGGCCGTCGCTCGCCCCGCGAGCAGGCTCGCAGCCACCGGAACTACTATCAACAAATGAAATCGCATCCTCACCTCTCCTTTGCTCACCCTCTCCCTCGATCACTCTCCACCAGTCAGCCCATTATACCGACTCGCCAAAGTGGAATACAAATTCAATAATCCTCCTCTGTATCAATTGAATTCACCGTTTTCGCCGTTGCCGTTGCGGATCGTCCCGCGGGCCGGTCGGAAATGGCGATCGGGATCCGCTACCGCCGGTGGCGGTCGAGGAATCTGGCCAGTGACGAGCCTGCGGGGAACCCCCGGCGGCCGAGATAGAGGGCAGTGTCCACTGTGCGCCACGTCTCGCCCGGTCCGTCCTCGATGGGGCCGGACTTTGCGTCTGGCCAGCGCTTCCAGATTTTGTAGTACGCATCCACCCAGCCGAGAATCTGCTTGGTCGTCAGTTTGGGCGGATACATGTGGTGTCGCACACCGCGATGCTCCTCCAGAAAAAACGCCAAGGACGTCCCGCCGCGCAAACCCCGCGCGCCGCGATGCAAACACGAGTCAATCTTTTGCCACGTTTCACCCGGTACACCCGGTATGGCTCCGGTGTGCATCCGAGGCCATCGTCCGGTGTGCTTGTGGTGGCTGTCCGCCCACTTGAGGATCTGTTGAACTGTCAGTGCCGGCAGATCGCCCTTGTTGCGTACGTCTCGATGCTTGTCCAAGAGCTTCGCGAGTGTCGCCCCGCCGCGAAGCCCCCGACATCCCGTCACCAGCGCACGCTCGACACCCAGCCAGTCTCGCGGATCGGTGACGCCATGGATCGGTCCCGAAGACTGTTGCGGCCATTCACCCGTGCGTCTATGGTGCGCGTCGGCCCACAGAAGAATCAGTTTGATCGAGAGATTCGCCGCTCTCTTCGGGTTGGGCACGTCGCGATGCTCATTCAACACCTGGGCCAATGTCATCCCCTCGGGCAGTCCGCGGCAGCCTTTGTTGAGCGCGCCCTGCACCGAATACCACGTGTCTCCGTCGGAATTGGGAATGCGCCCGGAACTGGCGATGGGCCATTCACCCGTCCGGGATCGGTGCGCGTCCGCCCACGCGAGAATCTGCTCGACCGTCATCAGTGGACGATCGCTCAATCGGCGGACACCGCGGTTCTTCATCAATAGGCGCGACAGTGACGTACCGCCCTTGAGTCCCCGGCTTCCATAGCGCAGCCCGTGGTCGATTCGCTGCCAGGTTTCATTCTCAGTCCCCCTGATCGGACCGGACGTGGGTAGCGGCCACTCCCCGGTGTGCGCATGTTGGTCGTCCGCCCAGGCTAGGATCTGCTTGATGGTGAGACGCCCCTCACGGTCGATCCCGCGATGCTTGACCAGGAGTTCTCGGAGAGACGAAGGCCTCCGTAATCCGCGAAGGCCCAACCGCAACGCCTGATTGATTGTGGACCAGATCTCCCCTTTCGCCCCGTGAATCGGCCCCGATGCCGTCGTCGGCCACTTGCCGGTTCGGGCGTGGTGTGCGTCCGCCCATTTCAAGACCCGCGTTTCGGTCAATTTGGTGCGCCGGCCGCGGCGCGCGACGTCGCGCTGGTCGCGAAGGATGTCTGACAACGACGAGTCGCCCGGCAGGCCACGCCCACCCACACGCAACGTCGTGTCAAGTGTGCTCCAGACCTCGTCCGGCGCTTCCGGGACCGAACCCGTGTTACGATTTGGCCATTCGCCGGTTCGCGCGAAGTGCGCATCCGCCCATTCGAGAATTCCGGACACTGACAGGCGGACCCGCTCCCACCCGCGCGACACGTTGCGGTGCTTGGCCAATAGCTGCGACAGCGTTCCGCGCGTCCGCAAGCCTCGCCCCGCCACCGTCATTACCGAGTCGATCGCGTGCCACGTCTCGTGCTTCTGGCCATGCACGGCGCCGGATGTCTTGGTCGGCCATTCGCCGTTGCGCTCGCGGTGTGCATCGGCCCATTCGAGAATCTTGCCAAGCGTCAGCTTCGGCATGCCCCTGCGATTGCGGCGCCCGCGATGCTCCGCCAAGAGCTTTGCCAGCGAACCGCCCTCGGGAAGCCCGCGCCGTCCGTGGAGGAGCGAACCGTGGATCCGACTCCACGTTTCGCCGGGCACGCCGGGAACGGGACCGGACCGAACGCTTGGCCAGTCGCCTCTGCGCGCGCGATGCGCATCCGCCCACTTGAGAATCTGCGTGACACTTAATCGCGAGAGATGGTGCGGATGCCGCTTCCCGCGGCGCTCCGCCAGCAGTTTGGCCAACGACCCGCGGGACGTGATCCCGCGCATTCCTTCGACGAGAGCTTTGTCTACTTTCCGCCAGGATTCCTCTGGCGCGCCGTCGATGGCGCCCGATCGCGCCACCGGCCAATCGCCATGCCGAGCGTGATAGGCGTCCGCCCATCTGAGGATCTCGTTGATCGTGTAGATGCGTTTGGTGTCGGGATGGATCGTCCCGCGGTGCTTGGCGATCAGCCGCGCCAGTGACGCTTGGTCCGTAAGTCCCCGTTGATCCTTGCGACAGGCGGTGTCGATCCCGCTCCACGATTCCCCGCGCACGCCCTGCACGGGACCGGAGCGTTTCGTCGGCCAATCGCCCGCCCGCCGCTGGTACGCGTCCGCCCATCGGAGGATTTCTTTGATCGTCAAACGCGGCTTGGCGTACCGCCGACCGACCCCACGATGCTTAGCCATTAACTTGGCGAGCGACGACCGGCCCGGAAGCCCGTACCCCCCAAACTCCAAACACCCGTCGATCGCCGACCAATCCTGCGTCGGTGCGCCGACGACCGGCCCCGACCAAACCGTAGGCCACTTCCCCGTCCGCTCCCGATGCGCGTCAGCCCACTCCAGTATCCTCGCATCAGTTATTTGTGTGTATTTGGCTGCCATGGTTGTCTCAACGGGAGTGAATGACAATCAACATCCACCCGCCGCCTCAAACCACCGCCGTGGGGTCAGAAGCGCGGGCCGAAAACGAACTCCATGCGCCATTCCGAAGTCGTCACCCACGCGCGACGGCTTGCGATCGGGAAGGGCGGCCACGCACGGCACGCGATGTGTCGTTCGGCACGACGGCGACCGATTCTTTGCGTGCCGAACCGCCATCGCCCATCACCCGGCGATGCGCACACAGCGATCGAGAAGCCCGGCTAGCCGTTCGAGTGGCAAGACCGTCGCGGCATCGCTCTTGGCGTTCGGCGGGGCGTCGTGTACTTCCAGGAAGAGCGCCGCGCACCCGGCAGCCACGGCTGAAAACGCCAGCGTCGGTATGAACTCCGGCGTGCCACCGCTCCGCGGCCCCTCCCCCCCGGGCTGCTGGCAACTGTGTGTCGCGTCGAATACGACCGGCGCCAGTTTCCCCATCCGCGGGATGGACGTCATGTCGTTCACCAGCCGATTGTATCCGAAGAAAGTCCCACGCTCAGTCAGCAGAACACGATCGTTCCCCGTCGACCGTATCTTATCGACCACGTTGCCCATCTCCTCGGGCGACATGAACTGTCCCTTCTTCACGTTCACCGGCAACCCCGTCCGGCCAGCCGCCAACAGCAAATCGGTCTGCCTGCACAGAAAAGCCGGGAGCTGCAAACAGTCGAGCACCTTGGCTGCCGGCTCGGCCTGCGATGGTTCGTGAATGTCCGACAGAATGGGAACGCGGACGCTGTTCTTGACGTCCTCGAGTATCGCCAGCCCGTCGGACAATCCCGGTCCTCGGTAACTGTCAACGCTTGATCGGTTGGCCTTGTCGAAGCTGGCTTTGAAGATGAACCCCACTCCCGCGTGGCCACAGACGCAACGAATCGCGTCGGCCAGCGCGAGTGAATGATCCCGAGATTCGATCACGCAAGGACCGGCGATCAGCGCCAACGGCTGACCTTCGCCGATCTTGATACCCGCAATGTCGACAACCTTGCTCACAACAATCGCGTCCGCACCCGTACCGTCGGTACGGGAAAAACCCCGCGTGCCTCGAAAGCGCCCACGCTACCGTCTGCTCAGGCATGATGTCAACGCTCGGCCGGCGCGATGCTCTCACCCGGGTGTGGCCCTACATGGTGGCAGCTGAGAATTCGTCCTTCCAGACATCAACGCATTGGGTGCCATGCAGCTTGCCTGCCCGTGTTTTCGCGACCGAGTCCCGCCAAGCACTGGCGGGCAAGCCGCCATTGGCACCCGTCTAACGCGATGCCACAAGAAACGGCCACACCCCTCTCACCCCGCAAACCAAGGCCACACCAGCATCACCACCGCCGCGGCTGCCACGAGCATCGCGATCGCGGCCATCCCCCGACCCCGATCCTCCCGATACACTTGCATCGACGTTCGCATCGATAATGGAACGCCCAGCACACATGCCAATAGCCCGCCCGAACCGAGCGGTGCGAGGGGATCCCCTCAGCAAAATGTCCGACTCAACCACGCCCCCGCCACCGGAACCAACGCGATCGCCAATGCCTTCCCGCCGTTCATGATCCAACCTCCTCACTCGTCAACGTCGACTTCGCGCAAGAATTAAGCCGCCTCGCCACGAAGCGGCTTCTCCGCGTGCTGTTCTTTCGTCCCACTGCCAACTGGGCTGCAAGGACTCGAACCTTGAACCTTCTGATCCAGAGTCAGACGTTCTACCAATTGAACTACAGCCCATCCATTGGCCCGATTGGACGGCATTTCGGGCAACGTGTCAACCCATCGCCCCCCC
>JAJDDS010000480.1 GCA_029260195.1 Phycisphaerae bacterium | reverse complement strand
CGTCAACTGCGCGCGCGGCGAACTCGTTGACAACCAAGCCCTCGCCGATGCCCTTAACGACGAGCGACTCGCCGGCGCCGCCGTCGACGTCTACCCCACCGAGCCCCCCACCGGAAATCCGCTCCTCACCGCAAAAAACGTCGTCCTCACACCACACCTCGGGGCATCCACAAAAGAAGCACAGCAAGCCGTCGCCGCCGAAGCCGTCGACACTCTGCTCGACTATCTCGTCAACGGCGAGATTCACTCGGCTGTAAACGTCGTCGGACTCCCCACACAGTTCTCCGAACGGGACCGTGCCTATCTCGACCTCTGCAGCCGCATCGGCGCCATCCTCTCCGCCTCTTGCGCCGGCGGCGTAACGAAACTCTGCGTCACCACCCGCGGCGACGCCATCCGCCAACTCTGCCCGACCCTCGCACGCCAGTGCATCGCCGACATCCTCTCGCCTCACATCGACACCCGCCTGAACCTCGTCAACGCCGACACCGTCGCCAAACAACGTGGCATCGAGGTCGACGCCGTCGCGCGCGCGGCGGACGCCGTCTACAACGACTACGTCACCGTCACCGTTACCACCGCCGACGGCGAGCACCAGGTCGAGGGCACCGTCTTCGCCGACAACCGCCCCCGCATCCTCGCTATCGACGGCTACCGTATGGAAATCGTCCCCGAAAAACGACTCGTCCTCATCTTCAACGACGACCGCCCCGGTGTCATTGGACTCGTCGGAAAGCTCTTCGGCGACCACGGTATCAACATCGCCGACATGACCCTCTCCCGCAGAGACCGAACCGCCCTGATGCTCCTCAAACTCGACACCGAACCAGACGATACCATCCTCAACGACCTCGCAAACGCCGACCACATCCTCTCCGTCCGCTCCGTCCTTCTCCCGGACGGCGCGACGACACGATGAATCGAACCCACACCGTCGGCATCGATCTCGGCGGTACCAACATCAAAGCCGGTACCGTCGACCGCGAACTTAACATCACCACTCAGCTCACCCGGCCCACACTGGCCAAAGAAGGACCGGACGCCGTCATCGACCGCATCGTCACCATCATCAACGAACTTCGCTCCAACGATGAACCGGCCGCCGTCGGCATCGGCTCCCCCGGACCCCTCAGCCCCTCCCGCGGAATCGTCTACCGCTCCGCCAACCTGCCCGGCTGGGAAAACGTGACACTACGTGACACTATCGCCCGCCGCACCGACCTCCCCGTCGTCATCGACAACGACGCCAACATTGCAGCCTACGGCCAATACCGCGCCGATCCGTCCGCAAACAACATCGTCCTCTTCACCCTTGGCACCGGCGTCGGCGCCGGAACCGTTATTGACGGCGCCATCTTCCACGGCCACCACGAAAACGCATCCGAGCTTGGACACCTGATCGTCCGCCCCGGCGGTATCCCGTGCAACTGCGGCCAACGCGGCTGCCTCGAGATGTACGCCTCGGCGAGCAACCTCGCCCGACGCGCCAATGACGAGATCAACGCCGGTGCCGAATCCTCCCTGTCCACGCGCACGGATCTCAAGAACCCCATCACCGCCCCCGACGTCATCGCGGCTGTCCACGACGGCGACGCCCTCGCCAGACGACTCTGGGACGACGCCTGCGGCGCTCTTGCCGTCGCCTGCGTCAACGTCCAACACACCCTGAACCCCGAACGCATCCTCTTCGGCGGCGGCATGTCAGCAGCCGGCGACTTCCTCCTCGATGCCATCCGCCGCCGGTACAGTGCCACACACTGGCACTTATGTGACGACGCTCCCGAACTCCTCCTCGCCCCCCTCACCAACACCGCCGGAATCATCGGCGCCGCCGCCCTCGCCCAAACCCTGTGACACCCCCCCCTCGAGAACCGCGTGGTTTCTTGTGCAACACGACCCCTCGTGGGTGCCGTCGTTCTGATGTAGCGTCACTCCTCGTGGGTGACATCGCGTGGCGAATACGCCCGTCACGCCCCGCGAGCGCACCGCTCAGCCCGTCGAGCGGACGACCTAGGCATGGTCATTCTACGAACGCGCTCCGCGCTACGGACAGGCCGGGATACAGTCACCGTCCACGCCCTCGATGTCGTACTCGCACAGGCAGTCGTCGTTAATGTTGATTGGTCCCTTCTGCGCGCCGTGGACGCAGATGCTGACAAAATCGGGAGTGTCAACCGTAGGACACCCGTTGACATCGATGGCGCCGTTGAGGTCGTGAGCAAGCTCAATGCATCCGAGAAACGTCACGCTCGGGTACGGACAAGACCTCAAGTCCGGACCGACCTGAATGTCGCCGTTCGCGCCTACCGGCGCGATTCCCGACGGAGTATCGATGAGGATGCTTCCGTTAACCCCCAACCCCTCGATCGTGCGAATCAGGGAGGATGCCAGCGTGCCCTCCTGCACCGTAATACTACCGTCGGCGAGCTTGTCGATCAGAATCTTGGCCCCCCGGTTCAACTTAAGAACCGAAATCTGCCCGCCGTTCAGCAAGCTCCCATGATGCTCGATCCGTCCGGAGAGTACCCCATCAACGAGAAGGCTCCCCGCAACGTCCGAAACGACAGCGGGAACGGCCATTCCGTCGCCAATCTGAAGCACGCCGGCCAGGTTCCCCTCCACCTCGACCGAACTGCTGGAGGCGCTCAAGCCATTCAGGGCCACGATCTTCCCCGTCTTCTCGACGTCGCCGTGAACCAGTATTGCGGCGTTGTCTCCCAGCGCCGAGCGCACGTCGATCAATCCCGACGCCCCGATATCGGCTGGCGTTTGCGCTGTTCCAATCTCGATTGTCCCAAGCAGGTTCTTGGTGCTGTCCGAAACCTGGATCGTCCCGGTCAATTCCCCCGTCTGGATCCGGGGCGCCAGCACCCCTCCGTCATCCGTCTCCTCCATCGCCTTGATGGTCATCGTTCCCGCGTAAGACCCTGCGATGACAATCTCCCCTCCGGCGAGAGACGTCACCGTAATGTCTCCATCGGATATTCCGATTCCCTGAACTTCTACCTTTCCATGGTCTTCGTAGAAATCCCCCGCGGAAACGGCACGGATCGAATAAACGTCGATGGCACCCGATAGCTCTCCGGCGATACTCAACACGCCCCCGAGCGTTCCCACCTCCAGGACAGATCCATCTGGGATCGTTTGCAGATCCATCCGCTTCACCGTTCCGTCGACTTGCAGGGTCCCCGGTAGCGACCCCTCAGCCCCGATTCCCACGGCATTGATGATGCCGGTACTGGTTAAACCGACGCTCCCCGTGATCGTTCCGCTGATCAGACCTCCGTCACCGTTAGCATTGGCGTAGCACTGAGCCCGTGTCTTCAGGTCTCGGTCCAGGTTCAACACAACACTCGACCAGTTCGCGGAGCTTTGCGCGGGGATGTCCACGACACTCAGGTCTCGGCAGGGTGCAGCCGGATCGGTCCCCACTCGGACGACGATGTTATGCGTGCTTGGTGCGGCCCACTCGGCGCGGATGGTCCCGAAGTCGAGGCCGGCGCCGTCGCGCCCGATGGTCCAGCGCACAACGGGTTCAAGATCCTTCTCCGTCGTAACTAGCGTGACGTGGGGAGGATTGACCTCACAATGGACGACATAGTCCACCCCCTCTACCGGGGGACCCGTGGTGGGACCTTGCCACGAGACGATCACGCTCTGGTCCGGGTCGCAATTCACCGGGTTGGACCACGCATGATCGTTGACGAAAGCATCGATGATCTCATTGAAGTGCGGCGTGGAATTGCTCAGGTCCAGATCGTCGTCGTCGACGATCAGCATCTCAACCAGCACCGACTCGTCCAACAACCCGTCGGTGATGAACAGGAAATCAGCGAAAAGCGGGTCGATCACCGCCTTGGCGGCCAGCTCATCCCCTCCGAAAGTCGTGATGAGATTCTTGCGTGTATCCCATACCGCCCCGGCAAGAGCCAGACCAGCCGTGTAGTAGTTCTGGGCACACTCGGCCAAAGGGTAGTTGGGCTCATCCACGTTGCGAAGGCAAGTGTTATCGAGTTGGTAGTCCGCAGCTACACACTCGGTACTCCACACGAGTGCGGCTATCGTGTCACTTGCGCCCTCGTACAAGCGCCAGTTGCTGATACCGCATGGGCCCGTGGCCCGAGACGGGATGAGCTCGCTCACAATGAAGTGCCCGTACTCGTGCGAGACCACTGTCGAAAACGCAGTGTTGTTGCATTCTCCCGGCGCCCGCTCATACAATCTTATGCGGCGAGGGAAGAAATCGAACCACGCACCGCACGCATTCGTGCGGTTCACCATGATCTCAAGGGGCTGGTCGATCCCAGGGTAGGTCGGTTGCAATCCCTTGAACCAGTCGTGCGTGGTTTGTGCCACCGCGAACGCGTTCACCTCCGCCGTCCCGTACTCGTCGGGAACGGAGTTGAACTCCAGATCGACGGGCACTCCGGCGGGGTCCGTGAGAACGTCGGCGCACTCCAGCGATTCCTCGCCCACGCAGTTCGGGTCGCCGTTGCAGTTGGTCACCGTGAGCGAGTCCCCGATCAACCGCGGGACCACACGTACCGGCGGGGAGATCCCGGTGAATTGGTAGTCACCGTTTTCGTCCGTCAGGGTCTGGGCAACCAGAGCGCCCCCCTCCGGGTTCGATGCGCAGTTGTCCGGCCCGGCGTAAACGCTGACCTGAGCGCCGGGTATCGGGATCGGAAGCGGGTCCGGGCTGCAGAAGTTGTCCGGGTTGTCCGCTCCGCAGCAACACGAATGCTCGTGGTCCTCCGTTGGGCAGCCGGCTCCGTCGGTGCAGTAGGGGAACGTCAGGCAGGCCTGGGGGACGTCCGGACAAAACGCGTTGCCCGGATCGGGCGGTGCGCAGCAAGGGGTCGCGTCCCCGGTCACCGTTCCGGAAACGCCGGCGCTGAACACCAGATCGAAGACCCACACCAGGTTCCCCGTGTTTGTATCGACGAAGAACCGATAGGACTCGTCGTCGTCATACCCGAAGAACCGCCAAGTCCGGTGCAGTGTCCCGGACCCGTCGTCGAAGATCACCTTTTCCGGGTTGCCAAAAGTCGTCAGATGCCCGTAGGTGGGCGACTGTGCGACGGTGTCGACCGCGTTCGTCCCTGTGAGGACATCAGGAGGCAACGGGGCCGCCGGTGTCTGCGAAAGCCCGATCCCCACGTACCCGATCTTCTCCGTGCCCCCCAGAAGCACCGGAATCTTGACCACGCTCCCGTCGACTAGAAGCCCTTCGATCTGCTGCGCATAGGTGTAGACCGTGAACTTGTCGTTACGGATGTTGATCTTGTTGTCCAGGACCAGTGACACGTTGTCGACACCAAGCGCGTCCGCTTGCGCCGTCAAGAACGCCGCCACGAAGTCGTCCGTGTTCGTCAACGGGTCGCTGTCCGTCGCGAACGGGACCGCGTACAAAGCGATCAGGCGCTCTCCGTTGAACATCGCCCGCATTCCTGGATTGGCGTCCAGCAGCGCCTGCGTCGCCGGGCTGGGAACCGCCCCGAACGAAGAAGTGCCGCAGAGCAAACAGGCTCCTACCAGCATCATGACTGACTGAGTTGGCTTCATGATCACCGCCTCCATTTTGAAATGTCCGATAAACCCGGCAAAGAGAATGCACTGTAGTCTCCTCGCGGGCCGGACGCAACAACTGGACTCTCAACTGAGCAAGTACGTCGATCCGTCCGATGGACGATTCTCCAGCAAGGCCCGCGGTTGTAACTCGATGTGACGCAATGTGTTACGGGGTCTTGCGGTTCGTAGCGGGATTGTGGTACGCTACCAACCTGGAAGATCATCATGCCGCTGTTCCTGAAAGCAACCATCCTCGGGATTTCCTTCGGAGGGCTCTCGTCCTTGGCCGACGAGGCGCTCTACCAATACGAGGGCGACGTTGTCCCCTACGACGAGTCCGCTGGTTGGATCATCGCCGATCCGTGCGACCCGCCGTGCAGCGAGGATTTGCAGGACGGCCACTTCATCCTTCGGTGGCCCATCCCCAACAACTTCGCCAACTACGCCTTCATAATTGCCCAACCCCCCGAAAAACCTCCGGAGACCTTGTGGGTCGAGTGGCGCTTTCGGTCGAACCATCCGTTGGGGCTCAACTTCTTCACTTGCGACGGAGCCTTCTCGATCAAATACGGGGGTATGTTGGAAGTCGTGTGGATGTACGGGGACGCGGCCATCTCATTCAGCGGTGGCGGCTTCGTCTTGGGTTTGGAGCTGGACGCGTTCCACACGTATCGGTTCGAGAGCCTGGACGGCGTCAACTACTGGATATCGGTCGACGGCCACGTCTTTATCGTCGACGCCGATGACAATCCCAACGGTCTTCACAGACTGCAGTTTTCAGGCGACGGCGGGTGCGCCAGCGATTGGATTCCGGACATGGTCAACGAGTGGGATATGGTGCGGTACGGGACCATTGCGTACGGCGAGCAGATCATCGCGACCGATCCGCCGGGGGGGTTCCTCGATCCCAACGTGTATCCCGCGATGGATCGCTTCGCGGTCACCTTTGACTCGCCCAACTACGTCTACATCGATGAAATCACCGTCGAGGTGTCAGGCGGTGACACTCCCGTAGTGACCCAGTCCTGGCGGCGCGACGGCGACGGGCCCGAAACGCTCGAAATCGTCCTGGACGCCCCCATCCCCTTGGGCCAACACACCCGCTTCATCCTCGACGACGGAGTGGCCGTCAATATCGTCGACTACAGTTACATCCTGGGCGACGCCGACGGCGACGGCGACCTGGACCTCGACGACTTTGCGGCTTTCGCCGACTGCGTCACCACCGGCGGCCCAAACACTCCAGCCCCCGCCTCCTGCGCCTTCGCCGACATGGACGCTGACACCGACGTCGACCTGGCTGACTTCCAACTCTTCCAACTCGCCTTCACCGGGGGATGATGATCCGGCCACGTCCCCCGATGCCCAGGAACTTCATCTCCCCATCCACCGCGCCCCGCTACTCCGCGTGCGGAGCGATCAGCCACACGAAATACACCACGCTCCACCCGATCATCGCCACCGTCACCCACCGCCGCCAACCCCGAACGCACGACGGTACGACCAAACACAGCAACAACGGCACGTAATCCAGCGAATAACGATTGAACCCCCGCTGCGCCCAACCCGTGCTGTGATACAACATCAACGCCCCGTACATCACCACGGCTGCGACCAACAACGCCAGCCGCTCCCGATCCCGCGCGTTCCGTCGAACGTCGACGAACACCCACAACAGAAGCGGCGTCGTCCACCAAATCCCCGTCCCCATGTAATTGGACCGCAACCGCCGCTCGATCACACCCCCGACCCGCACCCGCCGATACTCCGGCAGCCCCACGTTCATGTAGTTCAGATTGCGCCCCAGATACGCCGTCGAGAATACTCCGTACGTCCGGGCGTCCATCGCGATCGCATCGGTCCGCGCTGGATTCACCTCGTCCGCCGCGTAAATCAGCATGTACCCCGGCTCCAGAGGATGTCCGAATTTCAGCGCGTTCATCACCATCGGCACGCCCGCAATCACCACACCGACCAACGCCGCCCCGCCCAGCCGCCACCACCGATCCGACGAGTCCTCGACCGATAGCGCCGCGTACAACAGTGGAATCGCCAGCGCCACCGTCAACTGCCGCGACAGCGCCGCCACCACCACCCCCAGCCCCATCACCCAGATTCGGCGACTCCCGAAATAGCCGTTGAGAAAAATCAACACCCCGATCAGCGCCAACATCTGGTTGACGAAATACGGCGCCCCCTTGTCCACCGCTCGCTGCAACACCGGCCAAGCCGACGTCCCGAACACCAGCCCCACCGCCAACACGGCCCCCCACACCGACGAATCCGCCAATCGCCCGAAAAGAACGTACGCCAACCACAGCACCTGCGCCGCCAGCAGAACAATGACAACCCGTGGCACTCCATCAATAACCGGAACCACCAGGGCTGCGATGAATGAGAACATCGGCGGAAAGTGACTGTAGACCTCGCCGTTGTGGTAGGCGGTGTCCCACTGACGCTCCGGCAAGTCCAGCCGCCCCTCCCACCACGCCCGGGCTTCGTCCACCTGCGGATTGCCCCCCAGCCCAGACCCCAGAAGATCCACCTCGTTCAGGGCGAACCCCAACCCGTACACCACCAGCAACCCCACCCAGAATGACGTGCCGCCCGCTCGTCGCATGCCGTGCATTCTGACCGCCGATCGCCCGATCGAAAAGCCGACCGCCGGGACTTGGGCGAGGCGCCCACCCGTCACGGCCGCGGCCCCTATCCCTCGCTCCGTCGGGCGCGCAGCACCAGCCGGATCGGAATCTCGCCGTACGGCAAGAGCCCGTGGAACCGGTTCGCCAGAAAACGCTCGTAGTCCGCCGCGAAATTCGCCGGACGATTCACGAACAGCAGGATCGTCGGCGGACCGGTCGCCACCTGCGTCGCGTAGTAGATTCTCGGGATCCCCGACCCGCGTTTGAATCGCGGACCGCGCTCCGCCAGAATCGCCTGCAGCGCTTGGTTCAACTGCCCCGTCGAAACCCGCGTGTGATACTGCTTGAACAAACTCGATGCCACGTCGATGGCACTGTATACGTTGCGGTTGTCCTTGGCCGACGTAAACGCGACCGGTGCGTGCTCCAACCCAGGCATCACCTTCGTCAGGTACTCGCCGTACTCCTCCGTCGACGCCCGGTCCTTCGCCAGATCCCACTTGTTCACCACGATGACGACCGGCTTGTACGAATCCACCAGCAGCTTCGCCAGCCTCTTGTCCACCTGACTGGCTGCCTCGGTCGCGTCGATCATAAACAGAACGATGTCCGCCCGCTGGATCGACTTCTCGGCTCGCATATACGCGAAGAACTCCACCGAGTCCGCCATCTTACTCTTCTTCCGCACACCGGCTGTGTCGATCGCCAGAAAGACCCGACCGTCCTTCTCGAACCGAACGTCCACCGCGTCCCGCGTCGTCCCAGCCACCTCGCTGACGATGACGCGATCCTCGCCGGCCAGCGCGTTGATGAATGTGCTCTTGCCGGTGTTCCGCCGCCCGACCAGCGCGATCTTCATCACCGGATCGGCCGGTACTTCCGCGCCGCCGTCGGCGATGCGGGACACGATTATCTCGCGCAGCTCCCGCTTGCCCAGCCCGTGCATCGCCGACACGCAGAGCGGCTCACCGAATCCTAGTTGAGCGAACTCCGCAGCCTCCGAGGCTGCGTTCGGCGTGTCGGTCTTGTTCGCGACCAGATGCACGCGGTCATGTTTTCGCCGCAGAAGCTCCGCCATCTTGAGATCCAGCGGCACGATTCCGTCGCGCGTGTCCACCACGAAGAGGATCAGTCCGGCGCGATCGATTGCGTAGTGAATCTGTCGCTCGACGTGTTCGGTCAGATCGTCGTCATCCTCGATTCCGTACCCGCCGGTGTCCACCAACTCGAAGAAGATGTCGTCATAGTCGTGAATCGCGCTGACACGATCCCGGGTCACCCCCGGACGCGCTTCGACGATGCTCGCCCGCCGGCCGATCAGCGCGTTGAACAGGCTGCTCTTGCCCACGTTCGGTCGCCCCACAATCGCCACAATCGGCAGTCCCATCATCCGTCCTCCGCGCGGCGCGCCGTCATCGTTGCACACTCTGGTCTACGCATTCCAAGACCGCCGTGTCGTCGCGCGATGTGTAGCGCATCAAACACGTCAGGTATCCCGATGCCACCGGCTCGGATACCGCACCGCGGTACGCCGCCAGCGCATCCGCGCCGCAACGCACCGACTCGCCCCCCGCGAAATCCGTCGCCAACAACCACGCGCTTACGACCGGACTTGCATGTGTCCGGTACACCAGCGCCACGACATGGGGACACTCGTTTCCGTCGTCGCGCGCCAGCTCGATCCGCACCGGGCAGGCAAGCGGATGGTCCTTCGCCGCCGCCGTAAACCGTTCGTAGCTCGCCGTCGCAGCCGACGACGTGTCGTGTCCGAACAGCATCGCCTCCTCGGCGAACAGGTCGCGCTCCGTCGCCCCTCGAAGTGCAATCCGGCCATCCTCGTCCACCGCGTGGACCAGATACGCCTGCCCACCGCCAAGCGACGGATGCCGGCGCAACATGCCGATCTCGTCCGCGGTGTATCCGATGGACACCCGGTTTCCAATATCGTAGGCGAACAACCCGACGTAGTCGCGCGGCGATTCGAGATACGGCAGGTTCACGATGGCACGCGAAGACGGACAAACTTACGCTTGCCCCGCTGCAGCACTGCCCCCGACTCAACGGCGATCGTCGCGTAAGGGTCGGTCAGCGGATCGCCGTTGAGACGTACACCCTTCTCCGCGATCAGACGGCGTGCCTCGCTGTTCGATTTGGCGAATCCGGTCCGCACCACCAACTCGATCGCGCCGATCGTGGGCTCGACCGTCAACTCGGGCATCTCGTCCGGCAGCCCCTGCTTGCCCGCACCATGAATTCGGAAGAACTCCTCGACGGCAGCGTCGGCTGCGGGCGCGCCGTGGTACTTGCCGACGATTTCCTTGGCGAGCGCCACCTTGGCGTCGCGCGGATGCGTTTGCTTGGCATCCAACCACCGCGCCATCTCGGGCGCCGGCATGCGGGTCAACAGTTCAAAGTAGTTGCGCATCAACTCGTCGGGCGCGCTCATGGTCTTGCCGAACATGTCGCCCGGGGCGTCAGCCACGGCGATGTAGTTGCCCAGCGACTTACTCATCTTCTCGTGGCCATCGATGCCGATCAGAAGCGGCATGATCACGACCACCTGCGGCCGCTGGCCGGCGTTCTTTTGAAAATCCCGACCCATCAAGTTGTTGAACGTCTGATCGTTTCCGCCCAGCTCGACGTCCGCCTCGATCATCACGCTGTCATGGGCCTGCATCAGCGGATAGAACAACTCGTGCAGGTGAATCTCGATACCGGCTTCACGACGCTTGGCGAACGTGTCCCGCTCGAGCATCCGCGCCACCGTCGTCTGTCCCGCGACGCGGATAACGTCGGCGAAACGCATCGGCGCCAGCCACTCGCTGTTGCGACGGATCTCCAACTTCTCCGGCGACAGGTCGATGACCTTGCCGGCCTGTTCGAGATAGGTTTCGGCGTTCGCGTCGACCTGCTCGTCGGTCAGGATCGGCCGGGCCTTCGATTTGCCTGTCGGGTCACCGATCCGCGCGGTGTAGTCGCCGATGATCAGAACAGCCTGATGCCCCATGTCCTGAAAATCGCGCAGCTTGCCCAGCACAACGGTGTGCCCGAGCGTCAGGTCCGGCGCCGTCGGGTCCATCCCCAGCTTGACCCGCAACGACGTACCGGTCTCGCTCGAACGGACGACGCGGCTGCGCAGCTCCTCGATCGAATAGATGTGCTCACACCCGCGACTCAGCACCTCGAGTTGTTTCTCGACGCTCAACATCAAGCGAAATGGTACGGTCAGGAACGCCAGAATTCAACTTTGTGGCTTGACCTGGGTGGTTCCCGTACTATGAACTCGTGACGACCGTGCAAACGCCGACCGAATCTGAAACTCGACGCCTTGTCGCCGAACTCATACACACCGGCCCAAGGCGCGGGGTCGCTTTGCTCACGTCAGAATTCCGGGGTCCGTTGGGCCGCGAGAAGCAACGACACTTCCACACGATCGTCCATGCTCTTTGCGTACACAGCCCCGTATGGAAAAGCGAACTGGGAAAGTGCATATCGCGGGTGCGGAGATGCCCGAGGCACCTTCGGGAGGCAATCAGCGTAGCCCTCACGACGATTCCGGAGGTTCGAGGGCAGGGTGCGACATTAACTCCCGAAAGGATCATCCGACGTGATCGCAGGGCCAAATCCAAAGGCGTCCTCGAGGTCGACGATCCTCGCGAACTTGGTTGGGGGAAAGAACATCGGAGCTTGCTCGCAAAGCTTCACGAACTTGCGCCGGGCGCCCCCGTTGATCTCGACGTACACTTCAAGTGCGACCAATTATATGTACACGGACTTGCCCTGATCGCGGCGTGGTGCGAGCGGTTCGCCGCTCACGTGTCCTTGAGGGCTGACTCCAGCCGCGGAACGGAGTACTTGGAGGCGACGGGCCTTCGCCATGTCATCGAACAAGGCGTAAAGATCGATGAGCTGTTGTATGATGGACATAATCACGTGGCGTTGACAAGCATCCACCGAGAGGAGCGCGACACGGCCGACCAGGTCGCGAATAGGATTGTGCGGCTTTTCCAAAACCACATTGAGGTCCCAGCAGGCACGCGTACCGCCCTGAAGACGGTCTTCGCCGAACTCGTCGAAAACGTTTACCGCCACGCTCAAGCAAGCTGGCCTGCATATGTCATGGCCCAGGCCTACCCATCGCCTCGGAAGCTCCACGTCGTCGTTGCAGACACGGGAATAGGGATTCGCGACAGCTTTCGAAAGTCGACCGATCCGCAGCTGAGGGAGGCGGCCCGATCCGAGCAGCGAGCGATCGAGTTGGCGCTCAAGCGGTTGGTCACGAGTAAGAGTGAATATCACAGTGGATTCGGGCTTTTTGTTATCAGCCGGCTTGTGCAACGAAACGGCGGGGTCATGCGTTTCATGTCAGGCGAAACGACAAAGTGGTTCTTTGCGAGGCAGGAAGGGCGGAAGCGAGGGCATGTTGAGGAGGATTGGGGATCCCACCGCCGCTGGCATGGAACGGAGGTCTCGCTTATGTTTAACCTGGACAATCCGTTCCCGTTGACCGAAATATATCGGGAGTTGGGTCCGTTGTCTTGTCCAGATGACTTCTTCGAGTAGGCAATCCAGGCAATGCGAAACGTTGTACGACTCATCGATCATCGGGACGGTGGATTCGTTAGCCGCGGCCAAGGGGAGCGACTACGCAACGAGCTCACTAAGGAGTACGAGCGGCTCGACGTAGATCATACCCTCGTGATCGATTTCAACGGCGTCGACACAATGACCCCTTCGTTTGCCGACGAGTGCTTCGGGAAACTGGCTGAGAAAATCGGTGTCGAACGGTTCCGAAAGGCCATCTCGCTTGTCGGTGCGGACGAGACCATCAAGACATTGGTCAATTCCGTACTTGCGTTGCGACTCACCGAACGCCAGTAAGCGTGAGCCCCAGCGACCGGTGCGCCTACCGCGTTAGCGTCTCGAAGAGCAGTGTCTTGGCGTTAAACAGTGAATGCAGGACGATCGGCGCCACGAGCGATCCGGTACGCAGATACAAAACGCCCAGCACCACAGCCAACGCCGTCAGCGCCGGGACGACGTGCGGTTGCGGGGCGTCGCCGCCACCGGCGTGGATCGCGCCGAACACGGCTGCGGTTAGAAGGACGCTGATCCATCGGCTGCGGATCACGTTTTCGAGCGCCGTCTGCATCACGCCGCGGAAGAAACACTCCTCCGCGATTGGCGCGATCACCACCGTCCCGATCCAGAGTGTGACAAGCGGCGCCTTACCGCCCCGCAGCGCATCGATCACGTCGTGCTCGTAGTACTCGTAATGCGGTGCGAGTACGGCGACCACCTCGATGGTGGCAAGCAATACCAACTGGCAGATCGCCAGCGCCGCCAGGCAGTAGATGACACCGGCTGTCACTTGCCGCCCGATCCGCCCGTCCCCGATCAGGAAACGCCTGACCCCGCCGCCGAACATCTTGGATGCGACATAGAGGCATGCCAGAAATCCCAACCCCTGCGCGGCGTTGCCAACCCAGATCATGGCGACGTCGTGCCGATCGCCTTCAAGCACGCGTTCAGCCACCATCCCCAGCGCGCTGCCACTCAACAACCACACGAGCGCGGGCAGCAACGCGCCCTCGGGGATCACATGATTGGGACG
>JAJDDS010000479.1 GCA_029260195.1 Phycisphaerae bacterium | reverse complement strand
CAAGCGGGCTCGGTCATCGTCAGCCAATGGCGAAATGCCTTGAGCCTCCACTCGAGCATGAACGCCGGCTCGTTCTTCTTGGCGGAAATCGCGCGAACGACATCCTCGTTCAACCCCGGCGGGAGGCTATCAGCGTCGATGTCGGTGACAAACCCGTACTTGTACTCTTGACTCGCCCACTGTTGGAGGGTGTCGCCGGTTGATTCAGCCATGTTGCTCCTGCCTTCGCGTCTGGCGCGGTCGCTCGTACCTGAACCTACGCCGAGAAGCTGCTGCCACATCCGCAACTGCTGGTGGCGTTGGGGTTGTTGAAGACGAAGCCGCGTCCCATCACTTCATCTTTGAAGTCGATGGACGTGCCGTCGAGGTAGATGAGGCTTCTCGAATCGCAGATGACCTCGATTCCGTGCTGATCCCACGACTCGTCCGACTCCCGCTTGGTCTGGTCCAGGTCCAGGCTGTAGTTGAAGCCGCTGCACCCGCCGCCCTTGACGCCGACGCGCAGGTAGAAGTTCTCGGAGTCCTTGCCGTCCTTCTTGGCGGTCTCAGTCTGCTGGTCGAGAATGGTCTTGATTTCCTTGGCAGCGAGTTCGCTCAACGTGATCGACATGTGTGATGCTCCCTATGACTGTGACCAATCAGCCTTTAGCGCCGATCGGCCGGTTTCAATCGATTGCCCCGTGGTTTCGGCGTCCCGGTGTGCTTCGTCGACAACTCCCAATCGCACCGGGGTCTCTTCAGAGGCGATCTGTGACAACGCGACGCCCGCGAGAAAATGACGAAGGCTCTCATGGACCCGCCGCAGTGGCTCCTTGATGCGGCAGTCGAATTCCAAGTCACATTTTCCGGACTGATCTTCGACCGGCTCGTCATCGGAGCAGCATCGCGTCAGCATGACCGGACCTTCGACGGCTTCGATCATTTCGAACAGCGTGATGCGATCTGGCCCCTTCGCCAGGCGGTAACCTCCCTGCGCGCCGCGCGTCGATTCGATCAGGCCATGATGTAACAACTGATGCAGGATGTTGGTCAGCACGGGCAGCGGGACGTGCACAATGTCGGCCAATCTGCGCGCGCTCATTCGCTCAGGTGCGGACCGCGCCAGCGCGGCCATCGCCACCAGGGCGTAGTCAGCTTTTCGCGTTAACGACAGCACTAGTTCGTCCCGTTCGTCCCGGAAGCTATCTGGCAACCACCGACGACGGTGAGCCCATTCCTATATAGCACCATATCGGTACTGTTGCAAGAGAGAATCCTCATCGATTTGGTGCGAATTAATCCTACATTGGAGGACGTTCGCCCCGAATCCACAGCGCAGTCTCAGAATCGGTTCTGAACGACCAGGAACGTGGAAAATGGCACGGATCGCGCGACGGATCGCGGCTGGCCCTTGACTTCGACGGAGATGCACGATATGACGATGGATGTATGGACATAAGTGTACCATCATGCTCACGTTGACGAGCGAATACGCACTTCGGGCGATGATTTATCTGACCCGGCATGACGGCGAGTGCCACGTTCCGGGCTGGCGCATCGCCGAGCACGCGGCGATTCCGCCCAAGTACCTCTCCAAGATTCTCAGTGACTTGGTGCGATGCGGCGTTCTGAAGTCATCTCGCGGAAAGACCGGCGGATTCCGCATGCGCCGATCTCCCCGATGTACGTCGCTCCACGAGATCCTCAAGCCGTTCGAGCAACACGACAATCGACGCTGCCCGTTCGGCAACGACCGGTGCGGCGGCGAACATCCTTGCCTCGCTCACGACAACTGGAGCAAGGTGATCGAAGCCAAGCGGCGATTTCTGGGAGAGACGACCATCTACGATGTGGCGATCCCCAAAGAGCGGGAGAGTTCGAACGTTCCCTGCGCACCTGATCCGCTCTAATGACCGAGCCAGCCGTCCAGTTTGGGGCTCATCGTTTTGGATCACGCGGCGAGTATTCCTGGCGCGCCCGGTCGGCTGGCGTGGGCGCGGCGACACGTTGCGGAACAACCAGCCGCCACGCGTGCGGCCTTCGGAACTGGGTTTGTCGTGGCGGAGCGTGGTGATTCCGTGGGATCTGGCTCCTTGAGTCCGCCGGACCTTCCCTTGGTCGCGCGGTGGCATCGACCGCCGGGCGCGATCGCTGAGGCGCTCTTCCGCGATACGTGCGGCGGGTGCTGCGACTGCGTACGGGCGTGCCCCTACCACGCGGTTCGTCGACTCGGGTCGGAACACGGAGAGCTCGCGGGCACCCCGGCCATTATCCCGGTGGAAGCCCCTTGCTACCTTTGCGCGGACCTGCCGTGTATCGCCGCGTGCCGAACGGGCGCGTTGGTTCCGGTTGCGGTACGTTCGGTGCGCATGGGGACCGCCGTGGTGGATCGAGACGCGTGCAGGGTGGCCATCGGCGAGGCGTGCGATTACTGTGTTGCGTGTTGCCCGCTCACCGGCGACGCCGTCACGTTCGGCGATGATCATCTGCCGGTGGTTCATCCGGCGGCGTGTGCCGGATGCGGCGTTTGCGTGTACGAATGTCCGTCGGATGCGATTGCGATCGTGTCCGAACACAACCCAGGAGTGTCACCGCGATGACTCTTCCCGAAACCAAGGAAACGCCGTGCGGCGTGCTGCGTACCGAACACCAGGTCATCCTCCGCGTGATCGCGGTGCTGAGACGTCTGGTCGTTCGCTGTGAATCCGGCGCGGGATTCGAGATACGCTGTCTGAAACGGTGCGTTGAGTTCTTCCGCCTGTTCGCGGACGCCTGTCATCATGCCAAGGAAGAAGATCTTCTCTTCCCCGCGCTCGAAGCCCGCGGCATCCCGCGCGACGGCGGGCCGATCGGGTGCATGCTCGAGGAGCATCGCATGGCACGCGAATACACGCGGTCCATGGGCGAAGCCCTCGACGAAATCGAGCGCGGCCGCGAAGAGGCGAGAGGGCGTTTCCTCACGACAGCCCGTCAGTACGCCGAGTTGCTGACCCAGCACATCGACAAGGAAGACACCGTACTGTTCAACATGGGCGATCGGGTGCTTTCGGTTGATGAACAGGCGTCACTGTGTGGGAAATTCTGCGAGGTCGGCTGCCGAACGTTCGGCGGCAAGAAACGCGAGGAACTGGCGCGCATCGCGGATGATCTCGAATCCCGGTGGCCCATTGGCTGATCGAGCGGCTGGTTCCCGATTCGGAAGCGCCGTCGCGCCGAGGACCCCGGCGGCGCCGAACGGCGACGCGTTGATCGATAGCTGCGGACGGCGGATCGATCATCTACGCCTCTCGGTCACTTCGGCGTGCGACCTCCGCTGCGTCTACTGC
>JAJDDS010000478.1 GCA_029260195.1 Phycisphaerae bacterium | reverse complement strand
CAATGCCTGAGTGATCCAACCGCAGGGGTCGGAGGTTCGGCGTCCCGCGTGTTGTTACCCTGTTTGATCCGGCACCCGGTGCAGCTCTCCACACTCAGATGCGCCCCCGGCACCGTCCGCACTCGATGCTACTCTTGGTCGAATGCCGCGATAACACCGTCGCTTGCCCGCAACGCTCACATTCGAACAAGAGACACCCCTTCAACATCCGTCGGCCCTTTTCTGAGTCGAACCCGATGAATTCGATGCAGCGAATCGGCGGTGTCTTCGTTCTGAACTCCCGCAAGCGAATGTCCACGAAGTAGCCCTCCCCATCCAGGTGTATCGCTGGGAGTCGACGCGGCTCCGACCACCGTTGGGCTTCTGCTGTGCTCATCGTCCTTCCTCCGGATCGCCGCCCCATTGGCGGTTCGCCTGGAAAAGAGCGAACCGCCACTCTGCCATCAAGAATCCGCGCGGGAAGATACGAGCCCGCGGGCAGGGTAGTTCGACGCTTGTGCCGACTGAGCGTACGATCCCACGCATGACGACGCCGGAAAGTGTTCTCGACCGTGTTGCCGGTTGCGTCGTTGGTCACGCGCTTGGTGACGCTCTGCACGCTCCCTTCGAGGGTTGGCTTCTCGGCCAGGCATCCTCTGCGATCTATCGCAGGCTCCGAGGTCAACGCCTTACCTACACCGATGACACCGAGATGATGATCAGCCTCGTCGAATTCCCCCCTCGTCCGCCCCAAGCTGGATCAATCCGACCTTGCCCGCCGTTTCGCCCACAGTTGCTCCGTGTGGCGAGGCTACGGTGGCGGTGCCCTTCAAACACTTGCGATGATCAAGAAGGGTGTCCCATGGCAGGAGGCGTTAACCGCCGTGCTCCGGGACGGCTCCTTTCGCAACGGTGCCGCGATGCGTGTCGCTCCCCTTGGCCTGCTCCATATCAACGAGCCAGCAGCATTGCGCACTGCCGCTGAACGCCATCTACCCGTCCCTCACTCCCCACTCCCTCACCGGAACCGCTTGTCCCAGTCGGTTCGCTTCTCCTCGTCGATAGCCCGCTCAATCTCATCGCGGTATGTCTCGCCAGGCAGCGATGCGCCGAGCCTCGCCGACGCGGCGTCGGTCTCTGTTGCGGATGTATCGCCTGACATTTGAATCACCGAACCAGAGCGGCTCTCGCAAGACAACGAGAGCCTCTTTCGATCCATGTGTCATCATCTCGCACCGTCATCTCCGTCACCAAGGCTTCGTTCCTCGATCATGTATTCAAACGCTTTCCGTAGTCCGTAGATTGCCAGCGGAATCTCGTTGCGCGAGAAGCTGTTCGAAGATTTCCAGTTTCCGTCGCTATCCCGATACCGTCGTTCGACGCTCGCTTTCAGAATGGCCTTCTTCTGGCCATTTATGGTTACCTCGTTTTCCCAAAGTGCCACACTAACGGCACCTGCACGAAACTTCTTCACTGGTCCTGACATGTTGTTCACCTCGAGACCCGTTCTATCGACGGGCCTCTCCTCTGGATGCGGGAGAGGCCCCTGATTCAGCGCGGGGCACGAGCATCTCGATGGCACCGATGCCAAGGTAGATTCGAGTGTTGTTCGTCTTGCCGTCTTTGCCAGCATTCGATCGACGCTGTGACGGTGGTTGGCAGGACAATGCTACGGACCTTGAACGCGATCCAGAATCACGATCAGATCGAAAGTAGCCACGACGTCTTCGACATGACCAACCGTGATTCGGAGCTGACCCGGTGTTGTCGCATTATTGAACCGCGGATCACAAATGTGGGCAGGCAACCTGTCCCATGTCGCGAATGGTGGACCTTCAGGTTACGATGTCGCTTAGCTCGCCGCTCAATTCTCAATAGGGGCCATGGTAGTCCGTTTTCAGTTTAATCCGACGGACTTCGCCGGAGCATTGACCTAGCATTTGCTTGAACTGTAGCGATCTGAAGGATTTGCTTCTCTTGCCGGCTATAGGGCCAAGGGCATACGCATCGACCATGTATGCGCGAAGACGCCTCGCGGGCAGGAGGTCGGCATCCATGTCGCCATCATGGTTCGGCGGTCGGCAATCGCAGGGTTGCGCAGGCAACTCATCGCCGATTTGCCAGAGAGACTGGCCGGCGGAGACCTACACCATCAGTTTGCGGCGCTGGCGTTGAACGAGGCCGGCATCAACCCTGTCGTCCTCGGTCGTGGCAGAAACGGCGCCATCCGATACCGTTGGTGTGACATCGAAGCTTGGCTGGATTCCCTGGAGACCGTGGACTGAGCCTCCGGGGCCATCAGTCGACCAAACGCAGGGGCTGCCCTTCAGGTTCTGCAGCTCCATCGCCTTGAACCTCCCGAAGGATCCGTTCCAGCAGTTCTCGTGTCTGCTCATGTCTCCGGGCACCGCGATGGTCGCATTGGAACTCGACGACATCGTGCATGGCTTCGGGAATCAGGGCCGCATAATGCCGGCGACAAATCTCCGGGCTGTTGCCCATGAGTTCGCTGATCTTGTAGAGCGATTCGCCTTTCATGGCGAGGTGGCTTCCGAACGTGTGCCGGTAATCCAGACACGACCAAGCCAATCCGCGGGACGCATTGATCTTGCGCAGATCCTGAGAAAAATTGTCCGGGTGCCAGCACTTGGCGTTGGGCGACGGGAAGTACCAGATCGATTCCGCCGGCGGTTGGTATGCGCGGAGCGCGTCAAGCAAGGCATCGCTGACGGGCACAACGCGGTTGCGTTTTGTCTTCGGCTGCCAGAACTCCCCGCCGATCGTCTTGGCCTGCACGCGAATCAGCCGCTCTTCAAGCCGCACGTCGGCGGGTGTGAGCCAGAGGGCCTCTTCTCGACGCAGCCCGGCGTAGATGTACGTGGCCACCAATGCGCGGATGACCGGGTGGGTCACGAGGGCGGCCAGCTGTTCCTCGATCTGCTCAAGCGACAGGAACCGGATTTGGGGCGCCGCCTCGCGCTGCCGTTCCACGGCGGCCGCCGGGTTGGGGTAGCGCCGGTCGCGGGCGCAGAAGCCGTGGTGCTTGATCGCGTAGGCGAAGAGGCGGTGCAAGGTCTGCCGCATGTTGTTGGCCATTTTCGCCGACCAGGCGCTGTGCTGAAGTCGCGCGGTGATGAAGCGGTTGATCACTTCGGGCGTGACGTCCTCGAGCAGTTTCGCCTTGACGTGGTCCCGCGCGTACTTGTCCGGGCAACGATTCGGTCGGCGCTTCCCGCGGGCACCACCCGGTACGCCGGGCTTCAGCGCCTCGCAGATGGGACCGAAGAACACGCGCAGTCGGCTGACGTCGTTCTTGTACGACTTGCGCGTGCGGATGGTCTGCAGGTACGCGCAGAACGCTTCGAGGATTGCGGGCAACGGCAGCTTGCTGACGACCTGGAGATCGCCGACGGCCAGCTCGTATTCGATCTTCCGCTTCTTGTCGCGGGCGACCCGCTCGATGGCGGTTCGCAGGGACTTCTGGATCAGCCGGCCGTTGAGGTAGTAGGCGATCCAGAACCGCTCGCCCCGCCTGTAAAGGCAAGCCATGATTCTCTCGCACGAACCCCCGTTTGCGCGAGCGGTTGAGCGTTTTTTGTGGCGTGAGGTGGAGGCGTGAGGTGG
>JAJDDS010000477.1 GCA_029260195.1 Phycisphaerae bacterium | reverse complement strand
CAACCACACGTTCCTCCAGCCGCAAGATCACCGCGATTAGTTCAGCGTTCGTCCGTGCCTCGAGTGCCTTCATGTACCCTATTGTCGGGTCTTGGAGTGTTTTCACTCCAGAATTGGACAAGAAACCCGTGAACGGTTACGAAAGTTCGTGCGCGAGGAATGCGACGAAGCGCCCAACCTGTGCGTCCCGTTGCCGGATTGCGTGCCGTAGATCTTTGAAAGCGACGCGGTCGCCCCCGCCACGGGGTCGGCTGCGACGATGCGGGGGGGGGATCAAACGCCGATGCCGAGGTCTGCAGTGGTGAACAGGGAAGCGAAAGTGAAGCCGGCGGACTCGATGTTCTCGCGGGCGCCCTCGCGGCGGTCGATGACTGCGACGATGCGTTCGACCGTGGCGCCGGATTCAGTGATCGCTTTGGCGGCTTCGAGGACCTGGCCGCCGGTGGTGGCGATGTCCTCGACGACCATCACCCGGTCGCCCTCATTCAAGACGCCTTCGAACAGATTGCTCGTTCCGTACCCCTTCTTGGCGTTGCGGACGATGACGAACGGCTTCCCGCAAGCGAGTGATGTGGCCGCAGCCAGCGCGACACCGCCGAGTTCCGGTCCGGCGATAAGCGTCATCTCGTCGGACACGTGCTCAGCGAACATCTTGCCCAGCGGACCGAGAATGGCAGGTTGGGTCTCGAAGCGGTACTTGTCGAGGTAGTATTTGCTCTTCTTGCCCGATCGCAGGGTGAAGTCGCCTTCGAGGTAGGCGGCGGACTTGATCATGCTGGCTAGTTCGGTGCGGTCCATCACGTGCCCTTTTTCATACGTCGAGTTCGGCGCCAAGGCCGATGGACTTTCGATGTCTGCGTCGGATCGGTGTGACGACCTCGCGGATGAAGTCGTCGACCTGTTCGGGGGCTCGGCCTACGTACCGCTTGGGGTCGAGCACGCGACGGAAGTCGGTCCCGGCGAATGCGGGATCGTTGGCCAATCGTCCGAGCAGGTCGTTCGGTTTGGCTTCCTGTTTGACGAGGCGAGCGGCGTCGTGCGAATGGGCGCGGATGCGCTCGTGCAACTCCTGCCGGTCGCCGCCGGCGCTGACCGCTGCCATGAGGATGTTCTCGGTGGCCATGAAGGGTAGCTCGGAGGCGATGCGCGCGGCGATCGTCTTGGGATAGACGACCAAGCCCCGGGACACGTTCACAACGATACGCAGCATACCGTCGGTGGCGAGGAAGGCTTCGGGGATTGTGATGCGCTTGTTGGCGGAGTCGTCCAGTGTCCGCTCGAACCACTGCTCCGCGGCTGTTTGCAGGGGCGAGTTGGCGATGGATATCACGAAGCGGGCGAGTCCGGTGGCCCGCTCGCAGCGCATCGGATTGCGTTTGTACGCCATCGCGCTGGAGCCGACCTGCGAGGTCTCGAACGGCTCCTCGATCTCCTTGAGGTTGGCGAGCAGGCGGATGTCGTTGGCGAATTTGTGAACGCTCGTGGCCACTCCGGCCAGCGCGCTCGCGACTTGGGCGTCGACCTTGCGGGAGTAGGTCTGCCCGGTGATCGGCTCGCAGGTCGTGAATCCGCACTGTCTGGCGACATCGCGTTCGAGGGTGTCGATCTTGTGGGTCGTACCGTCGAACAGTTCCACGAAGCTGGCTTGGGTGCCGGTGGTTCCCTTGACACCGCGGAATCTCAACCCGGCGATTCGGGCTTCTATTTCTTCGAGATCACGTACGAAGTCGTAGCACCAGAGGGCGGCTCGCTTGCCGACGGTTGTGAGCTGAGCGGGTTGGTAGTGGGTGAAACCGAGGGTCGGTCGGGCGCGGTGCGTCTTGGCGAAGCGCGCCAGCCCGTCGATTGCGTTCACGAGCCAATCGCGAATGAGCTCAAGCCCGTCGCGCATGATCATCAGGTCGGCGTTGTCGACGATGAACGCGCTGGTCGCACCGACGTGCAGAATGGGTCGCGCGGACGGAGCCTTATCCGCGAAGGCGTGCAGATGGGCCATCACGTCGTGGCGGAGTTTCTTCTCGTAGCGGGCGGCGGCTTTGAAGTCGATGTCGTCGGCTGCTCGGCGTAGGTCGGCGACCTGCTTAGCCGTGATCTTGAGCCCGGCTTTTCGCTGCGCGTCGGCCAGGGCGATCCACAGCCGTCGCCAGGTCCGAATCCGGTGTGTGGCTCCGAAAAGCGCGCTCATCCGCTTCGAGGCGTTTCGCGCGACCAAAGGCGATCGGTAGGGCTCGTCCTGGGGCATTTGGGGTTGGTTTTCGCTCCCACGCAAGAGTCCGAGTTGCCCGTGCCGGGCATCGTCGAACGGTTGATTGTATCGGAAACTGGGTTCTTGGCCAGAGAATCGGACGTTTGTTTGGCGACTTGGTGGGTGCTATGATTATTCATGTTAGGGGAGTTCCCGCGCGGCGCCGGTGCTCATGGGCGCGGCGGGCGGGCGAGGGCCGGTCCGAAAAAGGTGAGAACATGACTCCCCCTTTTTCAGGTGAAATGCTGTGAATACTCAGAAAACTCTGGTGGTTGTGTCGGGCGTCATCGTGGTGGCTGGCATGTTGGCGGGCTGCGATGAAGCCCTGTTGATTCCCCCGCCGGCGCCGAATCCGTTCAATGCGCCGGTGGCGGCCAATCGGCTGACGGTGTCGGCGAACGGGGACATGTTCGCGACCGAGGAGGAGACGCTGACGCTGACGGCGGACGCTTCCGGTGGCGTGCCGCCGTACGCTTTTCGGTGGAACGTCGAGTTGGTCCCCAACGATCCGGACGACCCGTTCGACGGTGGGCTCCTGGTGGTGCCGGACGGTTTGTCGGCGGAGATCGAAGTCACGAATCTCGCAATCGGGCGTTACATCTATCGAGTGCGCGCCACCGATCGATCTGGAGGTGTCGCCACTGACTTCGTGATGATCGACGTCGGCCCCACGGCGCTGCGGGCGTCGGTCGCGGAATTGGAAAACGAGGACGACGTGCTGATGGCGGATGCGGCCGTCCCGTTCACGCTGACGGCGGAAGTCAACTTGGCCGGCGACTTCAGCTATCTCTGGAGCAGTCTGTCCGGTCCCGAGGTGATCTTCAGTTCGACCGACGAGGAGACGACGGACGTCACGCCGCTCGAGCCGGGAGATGCGGTGATTCAGCTTCGCGTGCGCGATCTGGATACGAACGCATTGTCGACGGTCGACATCAATGTCACCGTGGAACAGGGGAACGCATTCCTGGTGCGCGTCGATCAGCCGGACCTTGTGTTGCTGAACGAAGCGGGCACATTCTCGGCGAACATTAGCAATGACACGGTCGATGCCGATTCGTTGTCGTACACTTGGGAGTTGACCAAGGGTGTCGGCGCAACGATAGTCTCGCCGGACGCCCGCACGACGGAGATCATCGGGCGTGCGCTGGATACTGTTGTGGTGCGGGTGACGGCTTCAGGCACGGTGAACGGGACGCAGCAGGCGGCGTCGGAGGAATTGGAAATCGTGATCCTTCGCGACCTGTCGCCGCATTTCGTCATGCACGTGAACTCGCTGAACGAGGGCGTGCAGGGGTTCATCGAGTTCGAGTTCGATGCCGAGGCGGCGCCAAAGACGGTGGCAAGCATCGTGCGCCATATCGACGACGGATTCTACAACGGTAAGATCTGGCATCGTCTGGCGTTGAGCGGGGACGACCCGTTCGTCGCTCAGTTCGGCGGCTTCGAACGCGACGGCGATGATCTCGTGGCCGACGAATCGACGCGAGATTCGGTCGAGAGTGAAGCCGAAGGCAGCCTGGGCAACACGACGGGCACACTCGGGCTGGCGCTCATCGGCGGCGATGCGGGTTCCGGAACCACCCAGATTTTCGTTAATATGCAGGACAACGACTTCCTCGACGACCAGGGATTCACCGCGTTTGGTCGCGTCGTGGACGGATTCGAGATCATCGAAGCCATGTTCGACGCCGAAACCGGCACGCAGGACACGATCGACGGCGCAAGTTTGTCGGACATTCCGGTCGATGATATCGGGATCACGTTTCTCCGGCGGCAGGACACGACCGATCCCGACCGCGGGGATTTGAGCGCCTCCTCCGCCGACGAAGGCGGAAATACGTCAGGAGGCGACGAATCGAAATAGCGCGCAGCTGCCGGCCGCAGGGACGCTGGCGGCCGCGAGCAGCGCGCACCCCGTCGACGCCTCTGCACGATCGCGGCCGCAACCAAGAACGCGCGACGATCAAGCCCGTGAGGGGTTTGCCATCGCGCCACCCATCGGCTATACCCTCTGGCCGATACGATCGAAGGGCGCGGATGCGATAGGCAGGCGTTGGACGAATCCGTCGCACGTCGCGTGTGCGTCAGCCGTTCGACGTTCGACAACTGGGAGACCCTGACCATGGGCACGGAAGACGCGCACGGAACGCTCAAACGACTTGCCTCCCGGATCGTTGCAGTCCGGGACTCTCTTTGACCTCCCTGCCAAGATTGAGCAACTCCAGCGCCTCGACGCGGACATGGCCAAGCCAGGGTTCTGGGACAACCCCGAGGCAGCCCAGGTGACCATTCGGGAACTCAAGAGCGCCAAGTCGATCGTCGAGCCGATGCAGGACCTGATCGCCCGGCGAGACGACGTCGAGGTCATGCTCGAACTCCTCGACGCCGAAGAAGACGAAGCCACACACGCCGAGCTCGACAGCGATCTGGCGGATTTGGCCCGGCGCGTCAACCGCGTCGAAACGCTTACCCTTCTCTCAGGACCCAACGACGCCCGCGATTGCTATTTTAATATTCAAGCCGGGACGGGCGGCGCGGACGCCTGCGACTGGGCGGAGATCTTACTGCGCATGTACCTCCGCTACTTCGAGCGCACCGGGTTCGCCGTCGAACAACTCGCTAGGCGTGACGGCGAGGAAGCGGGAATCCAGTCATGCAACCTGCTGGTCAAAGGGCCGTACGCTTACGGTAGCCTGTCCTGCGAGATGGGCGTGCATCGCCTCGTGCGTATCTCGCCCTTCAGCGCCCAGGGCAAACGCGAGACAAGCTTCTCCTCTGTCGACGTGCAGCCCGACGTGGGCGACATCGAAATCGAAATCGACTGGGATAAAGAAGTCCGCGAGGACACATACCGCGCGAGCGGAGCCGGTGGACAGCACGTCAACAAGACGTCGTCCGCCGTCCGCCTGACGCACCTGGCGACAAACGCCGTCGCCCAGTGCCAAAACGACCGCTCACAACACAAGAACCGATCCGCGGCGCGAAAGATGCTGATGGCGAGGCTCTACCAGATGGAGCAAGCCAAACGCGACGCGGAGCTAGCCAAGTACTACGGCGAAAAGGGGCAGATCAGTTGGGGCAACTCGATCCGCAGCTACTTCCTATATCCGGAACAGCGCGTCAAGGATTCCCGCACCGGGGAGGTCACCGCCGACACGCAGGGCGTTCTCGACGGGGACATTCAGCGCTTCATCGACGCCGAGTTGCAACGCAAGGCATTGGCGCGATCAGGGTAGCGCGTGCCCGCGTTACCGCGCGCCGGTGAACGCCAATCGAGGAATCGGCCGCTACAGTTGTTGCAGTACGATCGATCGGCAACTTACAAATCAACCACCCACTTGCCGCACGCAGTCTATGACAGTGCCGTCGACCCATTTGATGGCGGCGACGATTCTTTCAACGAGCTTGGGGGGGGCGGGGACGCCGCCGCACAGGGACTCGACCTCGGACTTGATGTCCTGGATCGGACGAATGGGGAGGTTTGATCCTCTGAGTGCTTCGATCAGGTCGGTGCGGCGCGGGTTGATGGCGATGCCGCGCTCGGTGATGACCACGTCGATCAACTCGCCGGGGCCGCAAAGCGTGGTGACCCGATCGACGATCACCGGAATGCGATCACGAACTGACGGGATCGGCAGAATGACACACTTGCCCGCCAGACAGTTCTGCCAGCCGCCGATGCCGTGCAACAGTCGACCATCGGAGTGCGTGACGACGTTGGCATTGAAGTCGACGTCCACCTCGGTGGCCCCGAGCACCACCGCATCGAGCATCGACGCGAAGCAGCCCTTGCCGTGGAAATTGTAGCTGGTGAATGGGCTGGTGTCCTGGTGACACGGGTTGTCACGCATCGACCGAACCCCGTCCAAATCGAACGTTTGCCCGTCGAGTATGTAATCGGTCAGCCCCTCTTCCAGCATTTCGACGAGGTACTTGTTGCTGCCGCCGCGGATGAACCGCGCCCGAACGCCAGCCTCCTTCATCATCTCTTTCAGGTAGATCGCAAAGGCCAACGCGGTCCCACCCGCGCCGGCT
>JAJDDS010000476.1 GCA_029260195.1 Phycisphaerae bacterium | reverse complement strand
GCGGCATGAACTACTTTGAGGGCAACGTCGGCATCGGCACCGACGCGCCGGAGCACCCTCTGCATGCCGTCAGCGCCGATGGCGGGCCGGTGGTTTTCGCGGAGGCTTCGGGCGCGAGCAGCAGTGCGGTCTACGGCTTTGCCGAGGGCTCCATGTCCGGTGTTCGTGGGGAGTCCAATGGTCCGAGCGGGATCGGGGTCAGCGGCAAAGCGTGGGCAACGGAGGGCGACGCGGTAGGCGTCAAGGGCGTGACACTTTCTCCTGAAGGAATCGGCGTCAAGGGCGAGAGCCCAACGCTCGGCTGGGCTGGGTACTTCAGCGGTCGGGCGTACGTTTCGGGCAACGTGGGGATCGGTACTATCAATCCTACCGCCAAGCTCGACGTCGCGGGAACCGTCAAAGCCACCGGTATCGAGTTCACTACCGCTCCCGCCGACGGATTTGTGTTGACCAGCGATGCCAACGGCGTCGCCAGTTGGCGCGAGTCATCTGGCGGGATCAGCCTGCCCTTTGAGGGAACACTCTCGGACCCCGCAGCGCTCCTGTCGCTCACCAACTCCGGCAACGGCGACGGCGTATACGGCGAGAGCAGTGTTCACTACGGTGTCTACGGACGCAGCGTGAGCAGCCGGGGCGTCAACGGACGCTCCGTTAGCGGCCCCGGTGTCTACGGTTTCAGCACGACCGCGAGCGGCGTTTCCGGCGGCAGCAACAGCGGCGCCGGAATGCACGCAGTCTCCAGCGGCACGGGGACAAACAACCCGGCGATATACGCCCAGAACTACAACGCCAACGGGATCGCACTGTTCTCCACAAACAGCAGCACCGACGCCAACGCAGTCTTCGTCAACAAGGGATCGGGCAACATCATTAAGGGGTTCAGCGGACCCAGCGGCAATGATCTCGTCTTCAAGGTGACCAACGACGGCTCGACCACCGTAAATGTGCTGGAGATCACCGGCGGAGCCGACCTGGCCGAACCGTTCGACATCGGCGGGCAAACTGCAGCCATGCCCGGCATGGTCGTCTGCATCGACGCCGAACACGCCGGCAAACTGATTGTCAGCAAGCGCGCCCGCGACCGAACGGTGGCGGGTGTTATCAGCGGCGCGGGAGGAATCATGCCCGGCATGGTCATGGGGCAGAAAGGCAGCGTCGCCGACGGCGAACACCCCGTTGCCCTCACCGGCCGCGTGTGGACCTGGTGCGATGCTACCGGCGGTGCGATCCGTCCCGGTGATCTGCTGACCTCATCTGATGTCGCTGGGCACGCCATGAAAGTCACCGAGTACAGCCACGCCCATGGCGCGATCATCGGCAAGGCCATGACCCCGCTCGACTCAGGTAGGGGACTCGTGTTGGTTCTGGTATCTCTGCAGTAATGCCCGCAACAGGCGAGGAGGATTGTGCGATGAAAACCGCTCCGCCGCCCATCTGTCGGGCGATACTATCACTGGCGACGCTACTGGCCATCGCGCCGATGGCCCGAGCCCAACTGTGGCGGGAGTTCTCCCACTCCGATGCCCCCCACGAAGTAACCTATGATATTCCGATCACAATCACCGAGCTTCTCGACGGAACGACCGATGTGATCGAACTTCCCGTTCTCGTCGTCCTCCTCGAATTCAGTGACGTCACCCACCAGCCCGATCACACGGCCTTGTTCTATCACGACTTTGTCTTCGGGATCGGGAGTGGCGAATGGACCGCGGATCATTCGAGTGTCAAGCAGATCTTCGAGGCCAACAGCAACGGACGCCTGCTTCTGGTGCCCGCGGTCGAGACAAACGGGACGTCGAATGATGGTATTGTCGGGTGGGTCACGGCGCAGTGTCCACCCGGTACATCCGGAGCCATTTGCGTGGACGGGACGCAGGACAACCAGTCATGCGACCCAGTTGCTCCAGACCCATGCGTTAACGGTGGCGGTCACTGTGAAGCGTGCGATAGCTGGGAGTACTACCGCTGGAAGGACTGGAAGAAGCGAGCCGAAGCGATCAGACGCGCCGACGCATTTGTGAACTTCGCCAGCTACGATACCAGAGATCGATTCTGGAGGTCGGACTCGGACGGACGCATCAGAAGCAATGAACTCGCCGTGGTCGTCATCCATGCCCGTCCCAACTGCCAGGACCATCACGGCCACCCCGCCTGGGGAGAGGATGCGTGTACGGGAGGTACGATGCGTCCCACGGATCCCGCTGACGTGCCGGTGGACGGAGTTCTCGCCCACCAACATCCCGGAGTCATGCCGGAGGCGAATACCGCCGATGTGCTCGCCCATGAGCTCGCTCACGAGTCGTTCGGAATGGCGGATCTATACGGCATCGACACAGATTCCTGCAATCCCATCGTGAGGACCGCAATGGGCAGCATCTGCTACCCATGCGCGCAGGACGCGCAGGCATGCAATGATGCGTGCGACGCAGCTCCCTGCCTTGAAGACATGGGCGCGTTCGAGACGTCGTGGGCGAACCACGGGGCAACGGTGAACAGCACCGGCTCCGATCTCACGACGTGCGGGGTCGACGATTCCAACGACGTCTGGTTCACCTACACGCCTGCCTATTCTGATAACGTCGTCATCAGTCTGTGTGACAACGCGTGTTCCTTTGATACCACGCTCGCTGTTTTTGACGGCTGTGGTGGACCCCAGCTCGCCGGCGCCTGCAACAACGATTTCGCATGCGCCGCCGACTGCACACAATTGTCTCAATTGACGCTCGCCATGACAGCCGGTACGACCTACCAGATCAGAGTCTCCGGTCAATCCGCCGCAACCGGTACCTACGAACTGGGCGTGACTGGCGGCGGAGGCGTCTGCGACTATCCCCGCGACAGCAAGTGGTACCCGCAACCCGCTGGACCCTTCAGCATGATGGACAATCAGCACACATACCTGCCCCACCTTGATGCGTGGGCCAAGATCCACTTGGGGTTCGTCAAACCGCTCGTCGCGACGGAGGATGGAACGTATACACTGTACGATGCGGAAACCGCCCGCTCCTTCACGCAGCAGGACGCCCAGCCCGAGGCCCTCGTGATCTACGATCCGCGGCGGCCGGATCCGTTCAGCGAGTACTTCATCGTGGAGAACCGGAACGTCATTGGTTGGAACGGGGTCAACACGGTGGACAGCGGACTTGCGGTCTGGCTCGTCCACGAGAACCCCTTCCCCGGCGACGGGTCCATGGAACTGCGCCGGGGCCTGCAACTCATTCGTCGTGGTACTTGGGCGGCGGACCACAATGCACTGTGGGACGGTGCGGACTCCGACTACTACGATCTGACGATGACGTCCGTTCCCAAGAACACGAGCTGGACCGACGGTACCGAGAGTTACATCGAGATACGTGACATCTCTCCCGCGGGACCGGTTATGACGTTACAGATCCGGCTTCCCGGTGTGTTCGTGGATGCGGCCAACCAGGGGTCGGAGAACGGATCTCAGCAGCTACCCTACGACACCGTGACCGAAGGTATCGAAGCCGTCGACGCTGCCGGCGGAAGTCAGACGATTCGCATCGGAGGGGGAACGTACTCGGTTGGAAGTTCGGTCATCAGTACTCCATGTACGCTCGCGGGTTGGCGCGATGGACCGGTCATCATTCGTCAATGACACCGTCACCTTGATCCCCGCCGCACAGATCGATGAGCACGACGCGCCGTCCGCGCATGAGGCGGGTGGCCAGACGCCCTGAGAAGCGAGGACACCGTCCTCCCCTTGTCGTCCGAGTGTATCCTCAGGTTCGAAACGCAGATCCGACTCCGGGATATGACGATCGTCGCCCCTCGGGTTGATCCGCCGTGAACCGTCGCCGCACTGCGCGCTACGAGTGCTGCGTCGCGGCGCCAGCCACTCTGGCGAATGGCCCCTGGACCGGGGACAGCAGCATCCCGTTGTTTCCCGCCACCGGTCGACAGGCGGCGAGACGGCGGCGCGAGACGCGGGACACAGGCGCGTTCAATTCGCCATGCGAGGTCGCCGATTTTACCGCGACGCAAGTCACTGTACGATGTACACTAGCGTCCCCCAGCGCCGGTAGCTCAGCCGGATAGAGCATCGGATTTCTAATCCGAAAGTCGCAGGTTCGAGTCCTGCCCGGCGCGGTCAGAAACGCGGTTTTTCGAGCGGGAAGTTGCCCAGGTTACCATCGCGCGCAAGATGCGCGCAAGGATTGGGAGGAAGCGGGGGTTCATCCGACGCGTCGCTCCAGCTTGTCGACCGCTGCCCGAAGGTCATCGGCCGTCACCGCCGTGTAGTACCGCAAAGTCGTCTCGGCGTTCGTGTGGCCGACCAAACGCATCACATCTTTGACCGGAACACCGGCGCGCAGAAGCCGCGTGATGTACGTCCGCCGAAGATCATGCAGCGTCACCGCGTCCACCTTGGAGTCCGCGACAATTCGACACCACTCACGGTGGATGTTCCAGCCCATGCCGACGAATGGACCCCCGTCCTTCAACGTCCGAGCCTTCAACCGCCGAAGCATGTCCACGACATCCGCGCCGATCGGCACGCGCCGCGGCTTGTGCGTCTTCGTCTTGGCGAACAGGACGCCCGGATCGCCACCGTCGAGGCTCACGTCCTTCCACGACAGTCGCAGAAGCTCACCGCGGCGTCCGCCGGTGTTGACAGCCGTGAACACTAACGCCCGCCAGCGGGCGCCATACAGACGCTTAGCCGCGTCCTCGAGCGCCGCCTGTTCGACGTCCGTCACCTCGCGAACGATCTTCTCGTCGACGGCTTCCCGGAGGTCCCGCGGAATGGGGTTGACTGCGGCGAAGAACCCGCGCCGGATCGCTTTGGTTATCGCGCCCTTGAGGTATGTGAGTTTCTTGTTGATGGTCGCCGGCGCGTTCGGGGCGTGTTCGACCTCCTTCCCGCCGACCGTCTCGGTTCGCCCCCTTTTGAGTTTTACAACGTACGCCTCGACCATCGGGTAGGACACGTCACGTGGCGAACGCGGTGACATCAGTTTACCGAATTCCGTCAACGCCTGACTCGCCTCCGCCGCGTTGGCTTTGCCGCGCGACCGCAACTTAGCGACATGATCCTCGACGAACGCGTCCCAGGTGATTTTTCGGTCCGGCCGATACAGTCCTTCGGCGAGTTGCTCTTCTAGCTTCGCCGCCTCACCGAGGGCCCGCTTGTGGTCAGAGCCGACTTTGCGGCAGCGCCATCGTTTCTCGGTTGGACACCTCCACCGCAAAATGTACGAGGTCTTCCCCTTGGTCTTGCGTTTCGTCACCCAAGCTTTCGGTCCACTCATGGTTGTGTACTCCAAGGAGAGGACGGGCGGAGCGTCCGTGTTCACCCGGCCACCTTCACTTTGTACCCGGCTCCGCCGGGGAGTTGGTGCGCTACACAGCTACGCGCGACTCGCTCTCACACTCCAACCGCGAACACGACACGTACGCCGCCCCGCGACCGTTCGCATCTTCGAACACCTTCTCCGCACCACGGATCAGTGCCGACAGTGTCGGACCCACCCTGTAAGGGCGGCACCCATCCAGGACAACAAGGATGCCCGGATCTTCTCGGCCGGCGGCCGTCTCCCGGCGCACCGACTCGTCAGCCGTCATCTCGAACAGCTCCGCCAGCAGCTCCGAACCACCGCGGCCGTCCGCGGCCAGGCGATCGATAGCCGGCCGGATATCGTCGTTGACAAAAAGGTTGGCCAGGCCGTCCACCGTCGCTTCCGGCAATCTCCGCAACTGATTTACGATGGTCGTGATCGAGCCGTTGGGGTCGGGGGTGTCAGTATTCCGCATGGGGTGTGCCTCCAAAGTGCAGACAGCCCCCAGCACATCCGGCTTACCGCTTCGTGGAAACGGTTGGACCCTCGCGGGATACCACGGGTGCGCTGGGGGTTGTCGTTGCTAAATGCCGCGCAATAGCGACATCTGAGGCGTACATGAATTGGTCTCCACGAAATTCTAAGCACGTAACCGTTCACGGGTTTCTTGTCCAATTCTGGAGTGAAAACACTCCAAGACCCGACAATAGGGTACATGAAGGCACTCGAGGCACGGACGAACGCTGAACTAATCGCGGTGATCTTGCGGCTGGAGGAACGTGTGGTTG
>JAJDDS010000475.1 GCA_029260195.1 Phycisphaerae bacterium | reverse complement strand
GTTCGGGACGGACCACGTGACGGTGGCCGCAACGTTGGCGGAGCGGTGGCGACTACCGGAGACATTCGCTGTCGCGTTGGGCAAGCAATGCACCGAGCCGCCAGTGTGCCGGACCTCGGACTGCAACGAACTGTTCTGGCAGGTCGCGTACTTTTGCGCGAACGTACCGTTCTCAGCCGATCGACAGACGGCGCGGATCGGATCGCGGTTGCGAAGCGTTGCGTACGGCGGGTTGGGATTATCCTTCGAGCGCCTCAGCCGCGTGTTTGACGACGTCGTCGAACAATACAACGCGCTGCGTGGCGTGTTCGCGCATCTGGCGCCGCGGGACGGCGACGTTGTGACCATCCTGTCCGAAGCCGCCGAGCTAATTGACTCGATCGACAACGACGGAAGCGACCTGACGCAAGCACCGTAACGCCGAGCGGACATCACGGTTCAGCGACCAGCCGTCACCGATCAGCCACCACGAAGTCGCGTACCCTCCGCCAGACGCATCTCCCCGGCGATGACTGACAATTCGTTGTCACTCTTCTCACGGCTGGGTGTCGAAGGCGTTTTGGAAGGCGTCGAAGTCGGTGAGGCCGATGGTGTTGTCCTTGTCGAAGTCGAAGGGGTGACATTCGTCGGGCACGTCGGGCTCGCCTTCGGAGTTGGTGTTCGTCAGTTCCGACGCGAAGCAAGCCTGAAACGCCCCGAAATCCGCGAAGTCCACGTCCGCGTCCAAGTCCCCATCCCCCATCCGCCGGCCGAACACGACGCCGATTGATCCAACATTGCAGTCGTCGTCGTTGTAGACCGACCACCCGCTGAGAATGTCGCTGATTCCGTCGTCGTTGACGTCCCCGGCGTGCGACTGGTGGACACCCCCGGGAATCTGAATCCCGTTGCGCCCGTCAAAGTCATCCACGGCTATCAGTCCGGACGCCCCTACGCCCGGCGTGCCAAAGAGCACACGTACGCCGAACAGCCCGAAGAACATGTCATCCAACCCGTCGCTGTTGACATCGCCGGTGCCGGAAGCGACCTTTACAGTCGAAACTCCGCCGTTCGCGCGTATGATCCGAAACCCGTCGTCGCCATTGAGGTCTTCGAGACACAGAACTCCGTCGGGCGCGACGTCGGTCCCTCCGAAGATCACACCGATCCAATGGCCCGGGTTGGCCACGGGGACACCCACCAAGACCGCGATGTCGTCGTATCCGTCGGCGTTTATGTCCCCGACTCCGGTCGGTCCGAAAATCTGCGTATCGGATGTCCCGAAAATGGTGGCCGGTCCGTTTACGACAAACCCGTTGGTTCCGTCCAGGTCAGCCAACTCAAAAACCCCGGAGTTCCCAACATCCGAACCACCGTAGACAAGGTAGACTTGGCCCTGCGCCAACGGTTCGGGTTCCACTCCACTCGCGCTCATCACGATGTCGTCCACACCGTCTCCGTTGAAGTCTCCGGCTGGGGACAAGCTGACTCCCGCCAAATCACCCGCCGAGATTCCGTTCAGGACGAGGCCGACCTCCGGAGTGAGCGCGTCGGGAATGACGACTGCACCCGACGCGCCGAGCCCCACGCCGCCGAACAGTATGTAGATTTGTCCGGCACTGGACCCGCCCGGCGGGTCGGCGCTGATCGAGGAAAGGGCAATGTCGGACACGCCGTCGCCGTTGAAGTCTCCGAGCGAGGCCATGCGACGGCCGATGGTGGCCCATGAAGAGCCTCCGGCGATCATGAACCCGTTCGCCCCGTCGAGCGTCGCGGGGTCGAAGGCCCCGCCGGCGCCCAGACCGGCAGTCCCGTAGACCAGATACGCCGACCCCGCGAACAACAGCCCGAACGGACTGGCGTTCGGTTCGCCCACGAGGAAATCGGAAATCCCGTCATCGTTGAAATCTCCAGCCGGTTTGACGCGACCGGCCTCACCGCTGGGAAAGAGTCCCTCAACTCGAAATCCGCTGTCCCCGTCGAGGTCTTTCAAGTTCCACGATCCAGTTCCGGCGATGTCGGATCTTCCGAACAAGACGTACACGGCTCCGGGCGTCGCGTCGCAGTCGGGGCATTCCCCGGGAAACACCCCGCAGTCGGGTGGCGGAAATGAGACGCCCGGGCCGCCGCCGGCGACGTCGGCGTTCCCGTCGTCATTGACGTCACCGATCCCAGCCACGAACCATGCAAACTCACGTGTCAGATACCCCTCGACCGTGAACCCGCTGGTCCCGTCAAAGTCGCTCGGATCGAGGCTCGCCGGAAACTGTGCGCCGGCCCGGGAACTCGTCAAGAGAAAGAGGCATACGGCGGCGACTACGAGAATTCTAGTCTTGGATTCAAACATGGGTCTGGCCCTCACGATGCGGTGCTATTGCGGATCAATCGCATCAGCGAAGGCGTCCATTTCCGTCGCTTCGATCGCGTCGAAGGACGGGGCGGCCTGCCGCATTGCGTTCGCCAGTTCGGTGCTCTCCTGGGTGGACATGACTTCGGTCGTCCAGGTGACCATGGCCTCGAACGCCGCCGGATCGCTGCCGCCCGACGAACCCGCCGCGCGGCCCGTGCGACACTGTCCGAAAAGGCCTTCATCCTTCTTGTCGATCACGTTGTCGCGATTGAAGTCGAGGATTTCGCACAACGGCGGCATGGGCTGTCCGGCGCTCGAGCAGGTAGCGATCTTGTGAAGTCGTCCGTATCGACGTCCCCGTCCCGATCGTAGTCACCCATCGAGTAGACGGGCTCACTTATCGTGACGGTGCCCTTGTAGATGTCCCCGGCGGTCAGATTCGGGAAGTCGAGCGCCTCTCCCCCCCACTCGCGCAGATCCGTCCAGATTGGGTGGAAGATCCCGCGGACCCCTGCATCGGTGCCGGCGGTCATTCCGGAGTAATCACCGATGAACACGGTAGACGGGTTGTCGAGGTCCGGTGCTGTTTCGGAGTCGCTATCGCTGACGGTGACTGGAAACTCCCACGTGACGCCCCCGTCAAGAGAGTAGGCGAAGCGAATTCTATAGACAATGTTTTTGTCGCACCGGAGCGTGTCGGGCGTTGTATCGTAGAACATCACGCCGACGCGCCCGTCGTCGTCCACTGCGACCCAGGGGAAGAATTGGAAAGGGACGTGGATCCCACAGGGAACAGGACCGAGTGGATCGGCGCAGTGTTGCAGTGAGGGCGGTAGCTGCGGATTGGCCTCGATCAACACCGGCGCCGACCAGGTCATGGACCCGTCCACGGTGGAAACACGCCCGCGCACCAAGTAGATGTTCGAATCGATGATACGGCCCAGGATTTCGGGATCGGCGCAGTCCGCATCGGGATCGGTACAGTCCGGGCAGTCCGCCAGTAGCAGATCCTCCGCAGCGTAGGCAACGTACACGGTTCCGCCCCGCCCGCAAGTGTCGCTAGAAAAGTTGCGATCGACGGCGATCGACGGAAACGAGTTCATCTTCATGTCGTTCAGCGACGCAGGAACCAGGCCAACATTCGTGAAGTTGAGCAACGGACGAAACCCTACGTCGAATCCAGGGTGCCCGACGACGATCGGGGTCGCGCAGTCTTCCTCCTCGGTGCAGCAGAACTCCGTCGGAAGGCAGGCGCCCAGACCATCCGGGAGCGGGGGGACGAAGTCAAGGTCTCCGCCAGCGTTCCACTCTCCGCGTCGATAGCGGATATGAGCCACCCAATCCGCTCCGAGAAACGGTATGGCGCCGTTCGGCTGGAGCCAAATGATATTGAACTCTCCGTCGGGTCCCACAGCCGCCACCGCACCTTGGGACGGATCCGCCCCCGGACACGTTCCCGGATGGCTAGTCGAACAAAACGACAGCCGGCGAGCGACCACCGGGGGCGGCGGATCAGGATCCAGAAAGTCGCAGCCGGCGCAGCGTGACGCCGTCATGTGGATGGTACTGGCTCCCCAGTAAACGTACACGTCTTCGCTGAACGGGTCGGCCGTTATGTAGGGCTTGTCGCCTCCAGTCCCGGGCGGAACAAGGGCGACCTCCCAACCTGTCATGGGATCCTCCTACCGTAGTCTGGCGAAGAACTCGGTCGAGGGGCTGCCATCAATTCCCGCGATGTAAAGGTATTTGTCGCCGAGCGGAGTGCCTCCGGCGGCGGTGGCGGGGTCTGATTGACCTCCGTCCCACTGGAAGCAGGGATTCGCGGGATTGCTGAGGTCGATTCCGATGTCGTCAACGACCAGGCTGCTTCCCGTTACGAAGCAATCGACGTCGGGGTCGCAGCTCATATTACAGGGATTGAGCGTGTGGTCGAAGCGTTTCCAATTATTCCCACCGTCGTCCGAAATCGCGAATCCTATCACCCGGTCTCCCAACAGATCCTGCGACGGGGGCGGACCAAGGTACTTCTTCGAGTGATCATTGAACGCGGCGACCAGGATGTCCGGATCCCACGGAGCGATGCTGATGGCCGGTTCGTGCTGCGCTTTCGGGTCATCGTCGCAAGTCGGATCCTCCAGGCAGTCCATCAACAATCCTGGAAAGTCCACTCCGTCGCGGCCTAATGCGTCGTTTACCCGCACGCTCGGACCGACGCCGGGTGGGTCAATGGCCATGACGGTTGAGGTGATCCCCCCCCGCGATGGCGAGTAGGAAGGTGGTGAGGAAACGGTGTGGAACGGTGGTTGGATTCGATGGTTGGGACATGTGACAGCTCCTGTCGCGGGCGGCTGGGGTGGAGGGCTGGCCACGCGCATTGACCGGTTCGCCAAGTTCGGAACGCCTTCGGCGCGCATTGTACCCGCGCGGTGTCGGTGGAATCAATCCGAATCTTCCGATTTGAAGGAATTCCCGGGGTGGTCCACTGTGACTGTACGAGAAGGGCGTTGAGGCTCGGAAATGGCGTTCTTGGCGGGGGCTGAGGTCTCGTGGGATGATCGCTTCCTTACGGTCGCGGCTCTGTTTGGATCGCACGATTGTTGGGCGCGTGCTTAGTCGCCGCCGTCGGCGTCGGTCTCGACGGCGTCTTTCCACATGGAAAGGTTTTCGAGATAGACTGCCGTTCCTCTGGCGACGCAACTGAGTGGGTCGTCGACGACTGTGCAGTCCAGGCCGGTGGTGGCTGACATGATGGAGTCAATCCCGTGCAACAAAGCCCCGCCGCCGGCGACATGAATGCCATATTCGACCAAATCCGCAGCCAGTTCCGGCTCCGCCTGTTCGAGAGCGCGGGTGACACACTCGGCGATCTGGCCGACGGGATCTTTCAGTGCTTCGCGGATTTCGGCGCTGGAGACGACACTGCGGCGCGGGAGGC
>JAJDDS010000474.1 GCA_029260195.1 Phycisphaerae bacterium | reverse complement strand
TGGACGAACGAGGAGAACGGACTGGCTGGCGGAAAGGGGTACGCGAAAGACCACGCACATGAGATGGATCGGCACGTGGCAGCCATTGAGTCGGACTCGGGAGGGTTCAAGCCGGTGGGGTATTCGGTGGACTGCGCGGATGAGGGACGGCGCGCGTTGGCGGCGGCACAGTTGCGCGACATCACAAGTCTGTTCTCGGAGTTGGGAGCGACGAAGGTAACGACCGGGCACTCGGGCGCGGACGTATCGCCAATGAAGCCCGCGGGGGTGGTGTTGATGGGGCACAACGTCGATATGTCCGAGTACTTCCACTATCACCACTCAGAAGCGGACACGCTGGACAAGGTGGATCCGGGGTTGCTGTCGGAGAACGTGGCGGTGATGGCTTCCATGGCGTACATCCTGGCGGACATGCCGGGTCGCCTCGGTGAGCCCGCGGCGCCGTAGTTTCGACAAGGCGAAAACCGAGAGAGCGCTGGAATTTTCGCGACGAAGGTGGTGTTGCCCATTGGTAGGAGGTAGCAAATGTCGGGGAAAATCGCACTCGCGGTGGCGTTCATACCATTCGGTGGATTCTGGGTGGCGGATCAGTTCTGCTGAGGGCATCCACTGATACCGCTCGGTCAGAGCGCCATGTTTGCAAGCTTAATCGCGATCCCGGTGTCGTTCCGCATGTCGACGCGGGCGTATCGGGCGGGTAAGGACCCGGTGTTCGCGGTGCTGGCGATTGCGCTGCTGATTGCGATCACGGTGATTGTCGTTCGGCCTTTCTTCTTGTGACCGCCGACGGCGCCTGGCGACGATCGCAGACGCCGCGGATATAATAAAACCCATGTCGCACTCGGACCGGTATCTGCATGCGCTGCCGCGCGTGGCCCTTGTAGAACTCGCTTGCGCGACGGCGGGGTGCGCCGGAACGGACCACGCAACGCTGCGCGTCGCCACGCTGAATGTCGCCCATGGCCGGGGCTCGATCCGATCTCAAATCGGGCAGATCGGATTGTCGCGTGCGACGATCGAATCCAATCTCGACGCGATCTCGGGTACGCTGCGCCGAGAGCAGCCCGAGGTCGTCGCGCTGCAGGAGGCGGACGGGGTCTCACAGTGGAGCGGGTCGTTTGATCACGTTCAGTGGATCTCGGAGTCGGCCGAGTTTCCGCATCGGCCACATGGGCTGCATGTCGATTCGAAGATCGCGGGCGCGCGGTTTCGATACGGTACGGCGGTTCTGTCCGATCGTGCGCCGGTCGCGTGGTCATCGTCAGCGTTCGACGCCGACCCGATCGATACGAAAGGGTTCGTGATCGCGGAGATCGAATTCGAGGGACGAAGAACTAATGGCCGACCGGGGTGTCGGCTGCTACGCGTGGTCTCGGTGCATCTCGATTTCAAAACGGCGCGGACGCGGAAGAAGCAAGCCCGAATGCTGATCGACGCGCTGGCGACATCGGACCTGCCGCTGGTGGTGATGGGTGATTTCAATTGCGGCTGGTCAGATGATGATGCGCTGCGACTGATCTGTGACGAGCTTGGGCTATCGGCGTATCAGCCGGAGGCGGAGGGCTGGGGAACTTACCCGTCGCGCCGACCGCGAAAGCGGCTGGATTGGATCCTGATTTCCCGGCAGCTGCGGTTCGTGAGCTATGCGCACTGGCCGGATCGCGTGTCCGATCATCTTGGGGTGATGGCGGACCTGCGGTGGGGGGCGAACTGAGGGTCAGCGTATCCCCCGGCGGAGTCGGGGGCTTGGGGTGGGCGGGCGGACGGGGTGTCACGGCGTTTATGGGGATTCGGTACAGCGTGACAAATAGGACTGGATCGCGGTCCAGTAGGATTGCTCGTCGGCGACGGGTGGCAGGTCGCTGTGGCCGCAGGGGTATTCGATGTATGTGGCGTCGGCGCCTAGTTCGCCGAGCCTGCGGCCGTGGGAGACCGGGACGACGACGTCGGACGTGCCGTGGAAGATGAGCACCGGAATGTCGAGCGATTCGAGGACGCGATCGGTGCGGAAGGGGTGTCGCGTGATGAAGCCGGGGGCGCCGAATCGATGAGCCATCGCGGTCATGGCGGTGAAGGTGGATTGCAGGATGAGTCCGTTCGGCTTGCGCACGGTTGTCAGATCGGTGGCAGCGCCGCCACCGAGTGATCTGCCATGGAAGACGATTCGCGTCCGGTCGACGTCCGGGCGTGTGACGAGCTGATCGTAGAATCGGGTGGCGTCTTCTCGGAGGGCGTCCTGGGACGGGTCGCCTCCGGATCGCCCGTAGGAGCGGTATTCGGGGAGGAGGACCGACCAGCCGAGTTTGTGGTACGCACGCACGTAGTCGTCCTGGTAGTCGATGAGTTCGCAATTGCCGTGGAAGAAAATGACCGCCGGCGCCGGGTGTTCGGCGTCGCAGCCGGGGACAGGATGGAACCAGGCCTCCACGCGGTCGCCGTCGTCGACGTCGAGGGACATGACCACGGTGTCCGCTCGGGGCGGGCGCGAAAGCGGCTGGGTGGTGAGGTCGGCGGGGAAGATGAGCCAGTCCTGGCAGGCGTAGAGCGTGGCGACCCAGACTATGTAGAGCACGGGTAGAACACGTGCGGCACGTCGCCATGAGAACCGCTTGCGTTTGGGCGTGCGCGTTTCGTCGGGTTGCTTGTCGGATTCGATTTCGGTCACGGGACAGCCTCGTGAATTGCGTTTCATTCGACACGGTGGGTCGTGTACGATGGCGCATGCGTAGGGTAGCGAGGCATTCGACGATGTGAAGCGACTTATTGAAAACCGGCGGGGCGAGGCGAGGCGAGACCAACGTGGGCAGTGACGTATACGACACGATTCGGCGTGATCTGGACGCGGCGGGCATTGTGTACCGCGCGGTGCGACACGAGCCGACTCGGACATCCGAGGAATCGGCGGAGGCGCGGGGGGAGTCGGTTCAGATCGGCGGTAAGGCGATCGTGATGAAGGTGGGCGAGGTATTCCACCTGCTCGTCCTCAGCGCAGCGTTGAAAGTCGACTCTGGCGCTATCAAGCGGAAGTTCGGGGTCAAGAAGGTCCGGTTCGCGTCGGCGGAGGAACTGGCTTCATTGACCGGTCTGGAGCCCGGGTCGGTGCCGCCGTTCGGTCGTCCGATTCTGCCGTTCGATTTGTTCGTAGACGAGTCGATCCGCGAGAACGAACGGATCGCGTTCAACGCGGGATCGCTGACGCAATCGATCGTCATGTCGGTGGAGGACTACCTTGGTTACGCGAAACCGGAGGTGTTTCGGTTTTCTCAACCGGCGTAAACGCGGACGCTGAGCAGGAGTTGGACGATGGCGAGGTAGACGGGAATGAAGGCGATGGCGACGGTCCATTCCGCCAGGCGACGTCCGGAGGCGTCGCGAAGGCCGCCGACGGTTTCGCACACCCATACGACGAACATCACCAGCGTGAACTTGTAAGCGACGACGCCGATCAAGCCCCAGCGGACGAGCACCCAATTGACCAGCGGATTGGCTTCGGCGCCGCCGAGTGTCAGGACGATGGAGGTGAACATGATGTCGAGGGCGGAGAAGAAGACGAACCAGACGTAGCAATTGGGATAGCGCACCGGTTTGGCGACTGCCCACGGTCCGCGTCGGCCACTGGAGGTGAGACGCGCCCCGCCGGCTCGGTCGCGAGGGGTTGGCGGATCAGCGTTCATGTACCATTATACCCTCGGAACGCGCTTGAGTCCCACCCGTTTGACGCGTTCGCTGCGCCGAAGAACGTTTCCCGTGGGAGGATACCGCGCCATGTCGGATGTTGATGAACGATACACACGTGCTCGACGACAGGATCGCGCAGTGGATGACGACGCGTGGATCCGGGGGGTTCTGGATCGTGCTCCGTTCGGCCAATTGGCGACGGTGTACGATGGCCAACCGTTCATTCACAGCAATAGTTTCGTGTACGATGGCGAAGCGCACGCGATCTACTTGCACACGGCACGCGAAGGACGAACGCGCGACTGCGTCGTGGCGAACGACCGCGTCTGTTTCAGCGTCAGCGAGATGGGACGATTGCTTCCGGCGAAGGTAGCCATGGAGTTCAGCGTCGAATACGCGGGCGTCGTCGCATTCGGCCGCTGTCGCGTCGTGACGGACAAGGCTGAGTCTCTGCGGGCGCTGCAATGCCTGCTCGACAAGTACTTTCCGCACCTTCGCCCGGGTGCGGACTACCGGGAGACAACCGATCGGGAGTTGGCGTTGACCACGGTGTATCGGGTGGACATCGTGCGGTGGAGCGGGAAGAAGAAAGCGGCGGCGGATGACTTTCCCGGAGCCTTCGTCTACCCATACTCGCCGGATTGATGCTTCGCGACGGACTCAAGCCCCGCACCCGCGCGCAAATCTCGCCAAGTCCGCCCGTAATCTGTCGTTTCGGGTGAGCGCAGCGACCGAGGAATCCTGCCTCCAATTAGGATGATCTTCTTCACCTCGCAGCCAGCTCCCTCGCTCCGCTCGGGATGACTCATGAATAATCCAGGTTAGAATGCCGCGTCTTGATAAGTCACCAACCCCCTGCGGATGACCGAAATATGAAGACCATCATCGAACCGTTCAAGATCAAGGTCGTCGAGCCGATCCGAATGACGACGCCCGAGCAACGCGAGCGGGTGCTCGCCGAAGCCGGGTTCAATCTGTTCCTCGTCCGAGCCGAGGACGTTCTGATCGACCTACTCACCGATTCCGGAACCGGCGCGATGAGTGCCGAACAGTGGGCGGGGATCATGCGGGCTGACGAAGCCTACGCCGGCGCCAAGTCCTTCTACCGTTTCAAGGAACGCATGAATGAAATCACCGGATTCGATCACGTCCTACCCACGCATCAGGGACGGGCCAGCGAACGAATCCTGTTCGAGCTCGTGGGCGGCGACGGTAAGATCGTTCCGAACAACGCGCACTTTGACACCACCCGCGCCAACGTCGAGCACAGCGGCGCCGAAGCTGTCGACCTTCCCATCCCCGAAGCTACCGATCCGCAAAACCGCCATCCCTTCAAGGGTAACATCAACCTCGAAGCGCTCGAAGCCCTCATCCAGCGCGTCGGACGCGATCGCGTCCCCGTTGTTATGGTCACCGTCACCAACAACAGCGGTGGCGGCCAACCAGTCAGTATGGAGAACCTTCGCGGGGTGCGCAAGATCTGCGACCGACACGATATCCAATTTTTCCTGGACGCCTGCCGATTCGCGGAGAACGCGTGGTTCATCAAGACGCGCGAACCTGGGTTCGAAGGCACGCCTGTCCGCGACATCGCGCGCGAGATGTTCGAGCTGGCGGACGGCGCTACCATCTCTGCAAAGAAAGACGGGATCGTCAATATCGGCGGCGTCCTCCTGATGCGTGACGAGACGGTGTTTCGGAACGCGTCCAATCTGCTCATCCTGACGGAGGGTTACGTCACCTACGGAGGACTGGCAGGACGTGATCTGGAAGCCATGGCCCGGGGATTCAAGGAGGTTCTCCGAGAGGACTACCTCGACTACCGCATCCGAAGCACGGCCTACCTGGGATCCAAGCTGCTTGACGCGGGCGTCGCCATCGTCGAGCCGCCCGGAG
>JAJDDS010000473.1 GCA_029260195.1 Phycisphaerae bacterium | reverse complement strand
AATAAATGCCCCCCCCCCTGCAATCCGCCTTCTGTACTCTCATGATTTTGCTCCTTTTCTTGTTCGCTGGATACTGGATCGCGGCCAAGAACCGTTACAATACTATGAACCAAGCTAGTTAATCGCCTTTACCACGCAGGCAGGTCAATGTATGTGTTCCGCTCCCGCTGTCAAGCACGTTTTCCTACTTTTCTTATTGGTCCCCACTCTCCGCGCCGCTGACGCTCAGGTCGTGACCTACGATGGTCATGAGGGCTTTCCCGACGAGCTCGGCTGGGACCGTCTCCTGCAATGTAACCCCGAACGTTGGCTTCAGGACGGGCAACTGGTTGAAAGCCTGGATACCGAGTGCAATCCCCTCCTGGAATACGACGTATATCGTCGCTCAATAGCGGAGTTCACGGGCACCGACTTTTTCGTCCAGTTCAGTATGATCACCGACGGGCCAAGCTCCAAGTTCGTAGTCCAAGGTCCGGCGACCGTCGACCTCGGGGGTCTGGGACCGGTTTCCTACCACTTCACGATCGCCAAGGACGAAATCCGAATGGCCTGGGATGAGAAACTCCCATGGCTTCACATCCCGCTTGCTGAAAGCGTTCCGCACACGTTCCGCTTGGAGCTGCATGGAGCGGTATCATTTCAGATCTTCATCGACGATGGCGTTGTAGCGGAGGGGATACCTGAGGGCGCGTACCCCACCCCGAGCGCCAAGATGAACTTCACGGCTAGCGCGTGGATGACGCCGTCGACAACGCAGTGGGACTACGTCCGCTATGGAGTAATCCCACAGGACGGGTCGGGCGATTTCGACAGCGACGGCGCGGTCGATGGCGGGGATTACTACTTTTTTCACGAATGCGCCGCGGGCAGTGGACCCAACGCCGATGCTGGCCCCGGGTGCCTATGGGCCGACATGGATCAGGACGGGGACGTGGACTTCCACGACTTCAGCATGTTCCAATTCGCCTTCACCGGTTCCGGATGAATCGGCAAGGACGTGTGTCGGTCGGCGCTGGTGGCGTCGGAATCGCGCGTTCCACGGACCGCGGCGGCGTCACCACCGACCTCAGGCGCCCGACCGATTCGGAGGCAATTACGGAGCGGTCTCGGCACGGAACCAGACGATCGCGTCGTTGGTGACGCCCGACTGGTCGCGGCGGTCCATGGTTGCGATGACGTCCATTCCGCCGTCACCGTCGAGATCGACCACCACCAGCTCGTTGATGATCGTGGACTGCGTGGAGACCTCGTTTTGGTCGACGTTTGGATCGGTGACGGCTGGCACCGGTCGGACGTCGTCGATGATGAGATTCTCCTCCCACTGGGTGAAGACGGAACTAAGCGCGAACGGATCAAGCCACACGACGGCGCCCCCGGCACTGGCGACGATCTCCAGTTGTGCGTCGCCGTCGATATCCGCCAGGACCACCGCTTCGGGCGTGCGCTCATTGAACTCCGCGATCGTGAATACCTGCCACGGGATGTTCCGAATTGGCTGCGTCGTCGGATTTGGCGGACCTCGAAACCACACGATGACGCGCCCGAGCGACGATCGGACTACGATATCAACGATGCCATCGCCGTCGATGTCGCCCATATCGAAAATGTCCGCCTCGGTCGCGAGCTGCCCGATGGCACCCAATTGCCAGTTTCCGTCACTGAGATGGAACGGATCGGGGATATCGATCGTGGGATTACGTAGCCAGCGCAGGTTTTGGCCGCGCGCGTCGGGGTAGGTCGCCACGATGTCGAAGTCGCCGTCGCGGTCGAGATCGGCAACGTCGACCCACTTGACGCTTGGGGCGTCGCTGAGGACGGTCACCGGCGCCCAGGCGTTGGATTGCCGCGCGGTGGCCTGCCCCGGGTTCACGTAGTATTCGACGCGGTTCCCGCCCCCCTCGCAGTCGTTTGCGTTCCAGGCCACCACAATCTCCGGACCGTTAAGTCCGTCGATCTGCGCGATAGCCATGCTCGTAAAACCGCCGGTCTCAGGCGTTTCAGGAATCGCCGGCGGAGCGCCAGCCGTCTCCGACTGCGACAGCGGAACTTCCAGCCATGCGAGCGCATTGGTGGCGATCTCACGCCGGATGGTACCGTCGGCGGCGTCCTCGCAATCGCCGACCCCGTCGGCAGCACCCACGCACTCGGTGGGGCCATAGTAGATCAGGATCACGCCCGCCGGCACGTCCTGCTCGTTCAGAATCTCACCCGACAACCTGCATCGGGCAAACACACCATTCTCCTTGATCAGCGCAACGACATCGTTGATTCCGTCGCCGTCCATGTCCGCGATCTCCAGCCCCGCCACGATGGTGATCGGGAAATCGCCCGCCAAGGTAATCGTCTCGAATGTGGTCGCACCGCCGACGCGACGCTGAAAGTGGATCTGGATCGGCTTCGACTCGTTCCAAGCCGTCGCGACATCCAGGAGACCGTCACCATCGAGATCGCCCGTCGCCACCAACTGCGGACCAGCGGAGTCCTCACTCGCAGGATCGATCTGGATGGCCGAGAATTCGCCCCGCCCGACCGCTCCCGCGCCGGCGTCCCCGAACAGCCGGCTGATGCGGTTGGGGACGAGCGGGAAGAAAACCTGACACCCGGTCACAACGCCGGCCAACACCGCCAAACACGCGAAACTACGCATACGTTTGTTCATATCGTTGACTTTCTCCTTGCACACCGCGTCATGGTTGAGGCGGACAACCGGGGACCCGCGCCGTATCGGGGAGTCCAACGTCTTGAGGTAGCAATACGTTTCGGAACCAGACCACGACGTCGGTGCTCAGGCCGCTCAGCGATCGCCGGTCGATCGTCCCGATCACGTCATTCGCACCGTCGCAGTCGATATCCAACACCAGCAAGTCGTTGATGAACGCCGGACCCGAGGGTGCGAACAGCGACGTGTCCAGTTGAAGATCGTCAACGATCAAGTTGCTCGACCACTCATCAAACACCGTGGCCGCCGTACTCGAGTCCAACCAAAACGTGCTCCCGTCAGCCGCCAGCAAGAGATCGAGCTGGTTGTCGAAGTTGATATCACCGAGCGCGATACCCACCGGTTCGCGACTTACCAACTCGAACAGGGTGTAGACCGACCACGGAATCCCCGCGATCACATCCGTGACATTCAAAGCGTCGTCCGGGCTGGGATGACGGAACCACTGGACCACCTTCCCGCCGTTTGACCGGACGACAACGTCCCCAAGCCCGTCCCCATCCACGTCGCCGATCGTCATCACGTCCGCCCCACCGTCGATCTGGCCCACCGGACGAAGTTCCCAGAAACCCGCCGTCGGAACTCCCGGAGGGCTCGGATCGCTTGCCGACCGCCGAAGCGGATTGGAAAGCCAATGCACGTTTTGGCTGACCGCGTTCACCCGCGTAACGAATACGTCGAGATCGCCGTCACCGTCAATGTCGTCGAGAACGATGTCCTTTAGAAACGCGCCGCCACCACTCAGAATGACCTGCGTCCAGTCCGTACCGGTCCGCGCCGTCGCCCCTGGATTCGGATACAACTCCACCTCATTGACGCCATTGTGGCAGGGCGGCTCGGGGACGTTGGACGTCAGCAGAATGTCCGGGAAACCGTCACCCGTGACGTCTCCCACCGCCAGAGACGTCATACCCCCGTTTTCAGGAAGATCGATCGCACGACCGTCCCCGAACGGAATGCCAGGAAAGTTGTCATCCAGCGCCGCAAAAAACGCGTCCGTCTCCGCGTCCGTCAGTTCCGTATCAGGCGGCAAGGCGTCCGTGCCCATGTCGGCTCCCCATATCGATGCCGGCAGACGCACCTGCTGCCAGTTGCCGCCGACCGTGATGTCCCCACCCGTCGGCGCGAACAGGATCACGATCTCGCCAACGAACATGTCCTCCTGCACCGCGCCGTTTCCCGGGCAGAATGGCAAACTCGCGTTGTGCTTCACCAGCAAGACGATATCGAGCCGACCGTCCCGATCGACGTCCGCCAACTCCACGCCCGCCATGATCGCGATCGGAGCGTTGCCGTCGATCTGAACGCTCTCAAACGTCACGTCCATCCGACCGCAAAACCCGTCCATGCAGATGCGGTTGCGCTCGCAGTCCACATCCGAACCGCACGCGATCTGCACGCCGTCCTCATCCACATCCGCCACGAACGCCTGACGCTGCAACTGAAGCTGCACCACCTGGGACTGGTTCCACACGGTAACGAGGTCGGGAAGCCCGTCATCGTCGATGTAGCCCCAGGTGACGAACTTCGGTCCGGCGCTGTCCTCGCTGAAAGGGTCGATCGATCGCGCCGCGAAGAAACTGTCCGTGGCGACCTCCGCAACGGCCTCCGGCTCGAACGGAACGATTGTTCCCGTCCCCGCCCCCACCGTGAAGAAGCCCCCGCCGTCCACGAATCCCGTGCCACCATCGGTATCGGTAAGCCGCGTAAACCCGTCCGGATCATCCGCGGGAACCGGCGCCACCACCGGCGTGCATCCGGTCAAAACAGTCGCAAAAATCACCGAACAAAGGACGGACAACAGGTATCGGTTCGACATCGTAAGGATTCTCCCGATCGGTTTGCTCTAGTCGGTGGCTGCGACGTTTATCGGACCACGCCGCGCGCCCGGTTCACAAGGGTCCAGGCCCCATCGCTCCCAAGACGAACCTACATTACAAGTCTGCTATCGGCCGCTCGCCGCCACCGACATGCACCCGAATCAATCCTCCTCGCCCGGACGGACCGCAATACAAAGCCGGGCCGTACCGGGCTCCCATCCGGCCGATGCCCACGGCCCCCGCCGACCGGGGGTCGGTTTCCTTTCGGACGTCGGCGCCAACTGTCAGTGTCACGACGACCACCGCACCCTACGGCGCGGTATCGATCAACACTTCTACCAGCGACAGCAAGATAACGATAATGGCGGCGAGAATAGCCGTAACGCGCATGCCGATTCCTTTCGTACCTGGTTCTCCGAGACAGACTCCGCGCCGGCGCCGCCTTCCGAACCGCCCCAACCGGGGCCGATCAGCCTGCCTTTTAACCGCCCTGCCCTTCCGAAGCCAACAAAATTTGGCTTTCATTCCCAAGTCGGAAGCCCGATCATCGGAGGGCGTCAGCCCCCGGCGACGCGAGCGATCGCCCGATCCACGTCGGACCGGACGCAGCATGCCTGTGAATTGTTTGGGCTACTTCTCCAGTCAAGGGCAAAAGATGGACGAATCACTCCCCTGTCCCCCCGATCCCAAACGGAACGCGTACCTCGAACTCGACGATCGCGTCCTCCTCAGCCAGTCCGACGTCGACACGTACCGCGCGCGCGGTCCGGGAGGGCAAAAACGCAACAAGACCGATTCCGCGGTCCGACTGCGACACCACCCAACACACCTCATCGTCATCGCCGTCGAAAGCAGGTCTCAGCACGAAAACCGCGCTCGCGCCCTCAAGCGACTGCGCCACGCCATCGCTCTGCACATCCGAGCGCCTCTCGACGCTGGACGCTACGAAACAAGCCAAACCCTCGCCACGTGCGTCACCCCGAGCGGACAACTCCGAGTCGGAGTCAAGAACGCTCGTTACAACCACGTCGTCGCCGAGGTTCTCGACCTCCTCCACGCCTGCGGCTGCCAAGTATCCTCGACCGCAGCCAAACTCGGAATCTCCACCGGAAACCTGGTTGCGTTTTTCCAACGAGACGTCAAGGTGAAAGCCCGAGTCAACCAAATGCGAGCCATCGCCGGGATCAAGCCGCTAAGGTAGCCGTACGGGGATGACAACGCCCCTACCGCACCCGCCAGGACCGAGGAGTTCCGCCCCATGCCCGCACCAATCCACACCGCAAAGACCATCGACTCGGTCGTCTGCGCCGTCTTGACCGTCAGCGATTCCCGCATCCCAGAAAACGACGAAAGTGGCCGATTGATCCGCCAATTGCTCGCCGAGAAGAACCACCGCATCCACCACTACGAGATCGTCCCCGACGAACCCGGTCGTGTGCGCGAGCGCCTCATCGCCACCCGCGATGATCCTGCGTGCCAAGCGGTCCTGGTCAACGGAGGCACCGGAATAGCCGCGCGCGACACCACGGTCGAAGCCGTGGAGTCACTGCTCGAAAAGCGCATTGACGGTTTCGGTGAGTTGTTCCGCGCCCGCAGTTTCGCCGACATCGGACCCGCCGCCATGCTCTCCCGCGCGGTCGCCGGCGTCATGTCGCGCACGATCGTCTTTTCGATGCCCGGATCCCCCGCCGCAGTCCGCTTGGCCATGGAGGCACTCATCCTTCCCGAACTCCCCCACGTCGCCTACCTCCTCTCCCCGTGACCGCCGCGCGCCGCATTCAACGTACCCGTCCCGCGTTGCCACTCGTCCGCAGTCCGGAGGTTGTCGATTCCGTCGCATAGCCGCACAGACGTCTTATCGGCCGATGGCGCCAGCGATCCCACACCGCGTCCAACGACGTCAGTCGCGCTCAGGGCCCGATAAGCGGGCCCCGTTTTGTTGACCCTCCGCACAACGAATCGTACGTATCTATAAAGCGGAAACTGCGGCGCGTCTCATAACTCGCTGACTGGAATTGCGCACATCGGCGGGGCAACCCCTGTGCGCGAGGCACGCTGTTGACGGGTTGAATCGGTGCCATTGAGGCGCCGTGATCGCACTCGCGTCCGAGTGGTCGCCATTCCCGACTCAGGAATGGCTGATACTCCCGAAGTGTGCTGTCTGGTACACACACTGCGGGCCTCGGCGATAATCAGGAGATGAAAGAATGGCCATTAATTTGCCTTCGCAGAATCGCCGTCGCGGCGTAACTGTTGTTCAAGTCATGGTTGCCATGCCTCTGTTGGTAGGGGGTGTGGCCATCGCCATCGACGTCGGCATGATGTACAACGCGAGAACGGAGCTGCACCGCGCAGCCGATGCGGCTGCGCTGTCCGCGATCTCAGTGCTCGCCTACGCAGCGGACGCGGACGCCGCGCTGCCCGAGGCGACCGATGTCGCGGTGACGACGGTGGAGATCAACCCCGTTTTGGGCCGGAAGGTCACCGTCGCGGCGGACACGGACGTCGTTTTCGGGCGAGCCTACTACGATGAGTTCGCAAACAAATACAACTTCGTCGGCGGCGACGTGCCCACGAACGCGGTCGCGGTGAGTATTCACCAATCTGAGAACTCGGTCAACGGAGCGTTGCCGCTGCATTTCGCCGGAGTCTTCGGAAAAGCCGCGACTGATGTGAGCGCGCGGTCCGTTGCGATATTCGTCGAAAGGCGATTCGAAGAGGGCGATTGTGCGGATGTGCTCCCGGCATCTCGCGCCTTCATGTGCCACTACGGCGATAGCGACGACAGCGACGATAGTCAGGGCGAGTTTGGTCCCGCGGACAGCGATGATAGCGACGACAGTGACTCCGGCGATAGCGACGGCGCGGATACGGGCGATAGCGACGATAGTGACGACAGCGAAGCCGGTGATAGCGACGATAGCGATGACAGCGCCGACAGCGACAGTGGCGATAGCGACAGCGGCGACAGTGAGAGCGGACTGGGTGGCGGCGACAGTGACGGTCCCAGGACGATTCACATCGATGCGGCGGCAATGCCGTTCTTTCTGGAGAGGGGCGACACGTCGGGTCCGTGTATGTGCATCGAGGGCGACAGCGACGACAGCGACGATAGCCAGGGTGAGTTTGGTCCTCCGGACAGTGACGATAGCGACGATAGTGACTCCGGAGACAGCGACGGCAGTACCGACGGGGATAGCGACGACAGCGACGATAGCCAGGGCGAGTTCGGTCTCCCGGACAGTGACGATAGCGACGATAGTGATTCGGGCGATAGCGACGGCGACAGCGGAGGGGATAGCGACGACAGTGACGACAGTCAGGGGGAGTTTGGTCTCGCTGACAGCGACGATAGCGATGACAGCGACGCAGGTCCCGGCGGCGGTCCCGGCGGTGGCAATCCCGGCGTCGGTGCGGGCGTTCAGCAAGTGACGATTTGCCACATTCCACCGGGTAATCCGGATAACCCACAGACGATCACGATCGGTGCCCCGGCGGTTAACCCGCACCTCAACCACGGCGACACGTTTGGCGTGTGCTTCGAGGACCGAAACGTGGAGATATTCTTGATCGAGTAAACATCGAAGTATGAGGTCGACGGCTGCCAGGAGTGCGGCTCGCGGTGGGTGTGAGACCCTCCGCCGTGCGCCAGCTCGCTGGCGGCCGATCGCCGTTTTGGAATGGGTCACTGGTATTCGCGTCAGGCTGGAACACGTAACTTGAATAGGCGTTTCAGATGTCTGAGCATTCGGCGGTACTGACGAGATCGGACGAGGACCATGCGACGCTGGGCGTCGGCGCGGAGGTCGAGGACCAGCCGCGGACATGCCGGCACGCTCGGGCGGCGGATGCGGGCGTAAGCGAACGGGGCGGAAACGACCGGGCACGCACCGCTCCTTGCCTGACCGATCAAGAGTTGGGACGCGGGCGATCCGGGGTTGTTTATCGTGGCGTTGACGATGTCGGCCGTCCGCTTGGCCGAAAGGTGTTTGGCGCGTCCGGAGTCACGAAGGCGGTTCAGTACATATTTCTCGGCGCGCCGAATCCCTACGCCTGGTGCGAGGCGGCGATTCGCACGGCTGTATTGCGACGTCGGATTGCGGGCGCTCTCGTTACACACTGGTTCGGCAATAGACTGCGGGTTGCGCGCGCGTACGGGTACGACTGGAATTCGCGAGCCCGCGCGTTCGAAATGCAATGCGAGTTGATCGACGGCCGCCATGTCGCACTGGAGCACCCGTACAGATCTCCCGGTGAGCGCGAATTAAGGGACCTCACGCGCCGCGTCATGAAGCCATTGCAGGATCGGTTGTCGGAGGCGGGACTGGATGGCCTCGTGTGGCAGGCTGGGCGAGGGAACCCGGTCGCTCTGAACAACTTCATGTGTGAGGGTGCCCACGCCGACGGCGGATTCCGTTGGTCGTGGATCGACTTGGAATCGGGTGTCCCAGCCTTGATCCCCTTGAACCCGCTGGCGTTAATCTCGTTCTACCTCCCGAAGTCGTTCGCGCATCGGCGCCCATTGTTCGACGACGTCGACGTTAATAGACTGGACCAATACATCGCCGCACACAGGAGCAAACTGGAAGATTCGCTCGGATGCGATCGGTTCGCGGAGATGATCTCGGAGGTCAGGGACTTGGCGAGCGCGCAAGGTGAGTGGAAGTCGTTACCTCGTCACAGGCGAGGCATCGGACACCGCTTGGCGACGGGATCGGTCAGCCAAAACGAAGCCGAGTGGTACGGCGAGCACCCGTTCCGATGGTATGCTTGCGAGGCGAGGCGTGCCGTGCGTTCGACGTGGGCGGTTCTCGCCGTTTGCCTTCCGATGTTGTGCGCGGCGATCAGGCGACTGCAGATCAAGCGGGTCGTGCGAGCGTGCTGGGCGGCCGTTCGATCACAGCATTACCGCGAACGATTCGCGCGGGACTATCTTTCGCGCCGGATTGCCGAGTGGTCCGACCGCAAGCAACTCGGAGAGGCGGATTGCGCGAGGTTGCGCGAGGACGTCCATGTGCAAGAGGGTGGCGCTTTTCTCGCCGACTTTGGGGCGCACCTCGCGGTCAAGCCACTGGTGAAAGCGATGCAACTGTGGGTGGTTCCGGCGCTCTGGGTGGGTGGGGCTGTCGGAGGGCACGTCGTCGGGATCTTCTTTCTCATGGCGGGGTCGGCTGTCCGCACACTCTATACCCTCGCGCGTCTCGTGCAGAATACGCGATCCGGACGTGAGAAGCCCTGGGTCGCTTTGTTTACGGGCATCGTGCCGGTCCTGGGCAACCTGGCCTTCCCGTTGCAGATCATGTTCAGCGGTTCGGGGCGGAGCGGTGGGCTCGCGAGATTCATCATGCATGACACTTTCGGTCGACTCGGGCGATGGGTTCCGATTTGGGGCGGCGCGGACACGCTCACGGAGCACGTATTTAATCGGTGCCCGAGCGTACTGATGCGATCTCGCCGTCGGCCCCAGTGTTCTCCCGCGGATGGGTCCGTTTCCCGTGTGGGACGGGTCGTGCCGCAGCAGATTGGTGAGATGCCACCGGGGCAGTCCGGGGGGAACGAGTCCGAACACCCTTGCGGTACTGTAAGCTGATGATTCGTGATGGGTCCGTCCCGGTTCGGGTCAACGTGCAGTCGTTATGCCGTCCGCGAGACGGAGGAGGATGAAACGGTGGACAAATTGCGAAGCTCCCCGCAAGCGTTGAATGGTGCAGGATTCGCACGCCAACACGTTTTCGCGTGGACTGTCGTGCTGGGCATTCTGGCCTTCTACGGTGCTGCAGCCACGTGGTCTCCGGTTGTCTACATCTGGTCGACGTACGAGGACCTCTTTGGCGAGTGGATACAATTCTGGTCGCTCTTTGTAGCCTGGGCGGTCATGGTGCGATTGGCAATGATCCACCGATCGGCGCGGTGGTTCTTCGCGATTCTTGCAGCCGCTTGTTTCTATGTCTCGATGGAAGAGATATCGTGGGGACAGCGGCTGCTGGGCTTCTCTTCGCCTGAGTTTTTTCGGGCCAACAACCTTCAGGGTGAGACCAATCTTCACAACTTCCTGACCGGTCCATACAGTACTCGGCTGAAGGCGCACATCACGAGCGCGTTAGCCGCTTGCCTGGCGACGTACGGACTTCTGTATCCGCTGGCGTTGTCCCTTCGCTCGAGCATGGCCGTTTGGATCAATACGCGTGGTTTGGCGGCGCCGCCTCTGTACCTGTCGCCGTTTTTCGTTGCGGCGGCGGTCCTCGAACTCAGCCCGTTCGGATTCAATGAGGCCGAGGTGGCTGAGTTACTCGTTGGGCTCGGCATGGCGCTGATGGCGGTCCACCATCTGGTAAGCGAACGATACCCTTCACGAAATGACTGGGATGAGAACAAGCTGCGACCTGATAGGCGGTCAAGGCGATTGACTTTTCGGCTGTGCGGCGCGACGGCGCTAACGCTGCTTCTCGCGATCGGAACCACGGGTGCGGTCTACGCCTCGCCTTCAGGCAAGAGCAGGATCAACAAACGCCTAGAGAACGGGATCAAGAAGTTCGCCGGCCGGTACGCGCGTCGCGGGCACTGGGCAATCGCGGCCGACCTTTATCTTCGCTTGCGGTCCGAAGCACCGCACAGCACGTATCTGTTACGGAAGCTCGCCGAGTGCCACGGAGAGATGGGCGACTACGCCCGGCGCGATGCCTACCTTGACGAGGCGCTCGCGTTGGATCTGAAGCGCTATCGTAAGGAGCCGACACTGGCGTCCGTTAACCGGTCTCTTGTGCGCACGTACCGCCTGGCTGGAGACGAATCAGGCGCGGACAAGCATCTGGGAGAGGCTCTTAGTGCGAGTTTGCGGAGCGTGGGCAAGGACTCGACCAGTGCGTCGGCCGCATATTCGCTCGGAAAAACCTACACACTGATGGAGCGGCATGGAGATGCCCTGGAAAACCTAGCGAGGGCGTACAAGCTCGGACCGACTTCGAAGAAATACCGAAAAGCCTACTACGCAGCCAGAAATAGGGTCCACTAGCCCACCATCGCGAGCGCCAACGCCGCCGAGAAAATCGCGGTATCCCTCAGGAATTATCTCCGCCACCGGCATGTCCCCGCGCGATCGGGCGCACTCCGAATCCGGTGGCAGTTCTTGGCTGGGGGGTCTACACTTGTGGGCGTTATGAGCGCTCGCGTGGACATCATCAACATCGGCACGTTGAGCCGGAATCCGTTGTGGGAGGAGGCTGCTCCGGTGCGGCCGGCGCACGCGACGACGACGCTGATTCGGGACGACGACGCGACAATCTTGGTAGACCCGTCGCTACCGCCGGAGCTGATGGACCATCGGCTGTTCGAGCGGGCGGGCATCCGGGCGGATCATGTCGACGCGGTGTTTCTGACAAATTTTAGCCCGATCCACCGTCGTGGGATCGAGTTGTTCAGCGGCGCGGACTGGTACATCGGCGAGCTTGAGCGAGAAACGGTGCTGGCAGCGCTAAACGCGGTGCTGGAGGGACGGCGCGAGGGCGTGGGCGAGGTCTCATTCGAGGAGGTCGAGGCGGAGACGCAGCTGCTGGGCAAACTGCAAGCCGCGCCGGAGAAGTTCTCGTCACACGTGGATTTCTTCCCGTCGTACGGGGCGGCTCCGGGGAGCGCGAGCCTGCTGATTAACGCGGCGCGGACGATTGTGGTGGCTGGCGATGCGGTCGTGACGCGGGATTATTTCGAACAGGGGCGGGTGTGGGATCGATCCGCCGACGCGGAGAGTGCGAAGGAGTCGTTTCGGGAGCTGGCCGACATCGCCGACGCGATCGTCCCAGGGCACGATAACGTCATCTACATCGGATGAGATTCTACAAAACGGTCCATGGTCCAAGCGCGGTCAATGCCGTAAAATGGCAAAGCGTGGGATCGACGCCGATCGACGCGGCGCTCGTGCAAGGTGGATCGTGAGGCGGGCCGACGTGATATGAGACCCCAAACCGGTTTTCGGCAGTTTCTGATCGTCTTCACATTGACCGCGGGCGCGGTTTTCGTGGTCCGGTTTACGGAGTTGTTCGAGCACGCAGCCTACTCAATCGAGAAGGGGCGGTTACGCGCGCTGTCGGAACGGGTCCCGCCGGACACACTCCTCGACGAGTTTCAGACGCCGAGCCGAACGGTGGCTAGGTTGGTCACGCCAGCGGTGGTTCACATTGAGACCACGCGGCGGGTGGGTCTCGGTGACGCCTCGGCGATTCGGCGGATGCTCGACGAAAACCCCGAATTCGAGACGACGCATCCCTGGTTCCAGAATCGCGAGCCCGGCGACGAGGCGGAGCGGTTGCCGATCGTCGAATCGGGGTTGGGCAGCGGCTTCGTTTACGACGCGGCGAAGGGTTTGATCGTGACGAATCATCACGTCACCGAGAACACCGACTCGATCGTCGTGATCTTGCCGGATGGGCGACGCTACGAGGCGACCGTCGTCGGGTCCGATCCCAAAACCGATCTCGCGGTCATCTCCGTCTCAGCCGATCGGCTGCACCAAGTCAAGTTCGGGGATAGTCGGACGCTGTCGGTTGGCGATGACGTTTTCGCGTTGGGGAATCCGTTTGGCTTGGACGGCACGTTCAGCCGGGGAATCGTGAGCGGATTAGGTCGCAACGACGTCGCGATCAGCGGCGTGACCTACCAGGGGTTCATTCAGACAGACGCGGTGATCAACCCGGGGAACAGCGGGGGGCCGCTGGTGAACCTGCGCGGCGAGGTGGTCGGCGT
>JAJDDS010000472.1 GCA_029260195.1 Phycisphaerae bacterium | reverse complement strand
GTCGAGGATTTCCGGTTTGTTGGCCAGCCATCGACAAGCTGGATCGGAACCGAGGACGGACAAAGCACGCGTCCGCTGAACTTGCTTTGCGATTTTTGTTGCATTATTCACGCTTCTCATCGACCTCCGGCAGAACAGCGTCGCGATCAACGCTCTGCACGATGGACAACACTCCGTCGTCGTCCGATCCCCACATGAGCGAGGGCGGCGGGCGCCGCGACCGTACTTGTCTACTGCCGCCGAGCGGTGGCCACCCCGGGCCACGTCATCGCCTCACAACAGCGTACGATTCGCCGTTCGCCGAGTGCGCGGAGCTTTAGAAGAAAATTGAGAATCTCGCGGGAGGCATGTGCGAGGTACGCATAGCACCGGACTTGTCGCGGTCGCCGTTCCGAGAAACGCGCTGTTTCCGACGCGGAACGACGACTTTCGCCATCGCGACGCCGGAGCCCCCCTGCGGAAAGGTGCCAACGGCGCCGTTAGGATCGCGCGATCCAGTCAGCCATTCTGGATAGGCCCTTCTCAATCTGTTCCATCCCTGTTGCGAACGACAGGCGGACGTGGGCATCCATGCCGAACGCCGAACCGGGGACGACGGCGACATGGGCTTCGTTCAGCAGTCGCGTCGCGAACCCTTGACTGTCCGACACCCCCAGCCTGGCGTACGTGCCGCTGACGTCGGGGAACACGTAGAACGCGCCCTGTGGCTCGTTGCACTGAACGTCGGGAATGGCATTAAGTCGCGTGTGGATGAACCGCGCCCGAGCGCGAAACGCTTCCCGCATCTCCTCGACGCATGATTGGTCCCCGTCGAGCGCGGCTGCGTAGGCGATCTGCGAGAACGTCGTCGCGCCGCTCGTGTTCTGGGACTGTAGCTTGGCCACCGCGCGGACCAGATCGGTCGGGCCAGCCACACAACCAAGCCGCCACCCGGTCATGCTGTACGTCTTGGACGCACTGTTCAACGTGATGGTCCGTTGGTAGGCGTCGTCGCTCACCGAGGCGACACTGACGCAGGGCATATCTGCGTAGACCAGCCGATCGTAGATTTCGTCGGATAAAACGGTGATCCGTGTATCTTGCAGGACATCAGCGATGGCTCGGATTTGCTCGGGGGCGTACATGTGCCCACCCGGATTGCTGGGCGAGTTCAGGATCATCATCCGCGTCCGGTCGGTGATCGCGCCGCGAATCTGATCGGGCGTGACGCGGAACCCGTCCTTCGGATCACCCGGAAGGAAGACCGGGACCCCGCCGGCGAGCTTGACCATCTCCGGGTAGCTTACCCAATAGGGCACCGGGATCATAACTTCATCGCCGGGATCGAGCATGGCGTGCAGAACCAGGTGGCAGGCGTTCTTGCCGCCGGCGGTGATGACGATCTGCTCCGGCGCGTATTCGAGATCGTTCTCCCGGCGAAGTTTGCCGCACACCGCCTTCTTCACGGCGATCAGCCCCGAAGCCGGTTTGGAGTACTTGGTATGGCCGTCGCGCATCGCCTGGGCGCCTGCGGCGACGATGTGCGGGGGAGTTGGGAAGTCGGGCTCACCGGCCCCGAAACTGATGACGTCAACGCCATCCGCTTTCAACTGCGCCGCACGCGCTGTGACCGCGAGTGTCGCGGATTCCGCCAGGGACTGTACGCGCTGGGATAGATGCATGGGGCCACCCGCCTTCGCTGTGACGTCGCTCGTCGCTAGCTCGCCGCTGTTGTAGCGCCACCCCTTGTGGGTGGCGTCGCCAAGTGCCGATGTCCGATCCGCAACTCGCCACCCACAAGGGGTGGCGCTACATCGTTCGGCATGAACGCACGCACACAGTGTGTCGCCGCCATTCGAGCCTGCCGGCGGATGCTACTCGCCGCTCTTCCCGGTGAAAAGGGCGTCCAGCGCGAACCGCCGCGAGTTGGACACCATTGCAATCAGCGACAACCCGATCAGGGCTGTGTTCTCACGGAGCTTGTCGCATATGGGGATCTCGACGCCACCCCCGCACCCGCAATCAAACTTGATCGCGCAAAACGCGATGGTCTCGGCTTGATAGATACCGATCGCCCGAACCGCGACGGCGGTGGTGAAACCAATGAGCATCGCGAACAACAGAATCGCCGCCCCCCTTAGCCAGAACCCGACGATGAGCAGAATCCCGCACAGCATCTCGACCCAGGGAAGCGTGACGGCGGTCAGATTGAGCAGCACGTGGTTCGATCCGATCAGCGGCAGTTCGTACTCCCGCAGCAGCTTCATGAACACGTGGGGGTTTTCGATTTTCGAGATGCTCAGCCAGATGAACACCACGCCGACAATTATCCGCGCGACGATCATCGCCACGTGCGTCTCGACCGGCGCGCGGACAGCCAACTCCGGTGCTCGGCTCATTCCGCTTCGCTCCCTTCGATCTCGAGACCGTCCCCTTCCCACGCCTGCATCCCGCTCTCGAACAGACGGATGGCCTCCACGGGGATCATGCGTTCCACGACCAGCTCCGTCGCCAGGTAGATGCTGTCCTCGCACTCGCCACCGCCGCAGTAAACGACAATCACGTTGGCCATCCGCAGCGCCTGTTCCGCGTTGTTGAACCCCTCGTCCGAGCTGTATCGGTCGATGTGGATAGCGCCGGGGATGTGGGCCTCGGTGAAATGCTCGATATCGCGGGCGTCGACGAACACCGCCTCACCCGAAGCATATCCAGCCCCCATGAACAAGTCGGCGGCTTGGTCGAGCGAGAAAGGTGTGAAACCGTGCTGCGGAAGCTTGCTGGGCGCATTGTCCCCGCCGTCCGATCGCGCCGTCGCAATGTCCGTCGGCTCGTCGGACGGCGGGTCGAGCGCGGATGGAATCAGAACGCGGAAGTAGTTCTTGCCCAACGTCACATGCCCCTTGGTGCGGGCGGCGTTCGAGCCGATTCCCAACGCCAACCCAGCGATGACGATACCCAGTGTTTGCAAGGCCGTGTTTCTCATGACCGTCCTTCGGGCTTTCGAGGCGCCCGATCCCGTTTTCGCCCCCCCCCCCAAAAAAAAACCGAAGCCCGGTTTGCGCGATCTGCCCCGAGCCACCATGGGGTGCTGCGACACATTCTCCAAACGCGGACGCGTCGAGTCAATGCACCGGGCGTGGTCGTTACCGCCCGGAAACACACGCGCCCAATCATGACCGCGGACGCCGGCCGGCGCGAGCTGGCGAGGCCGAGGACTGAGGTGTGGTCACCGTCGGCTCCTTCCGCTATGATCCGGAACTCGGTTTTGGTTATTCGCTACTTGATGATCGGGAGTACCAAGCATTGAACCCGGAAGCGATCCGAAACATCGTATTGGTCGGGCACGGAGGCGCCGGTAAAACATCGCTGGCCGAGGCCTGCCTACACGCCGCTGGAGCGACCACCCGCCGCGGCAGCGTCGATGACGGCACCTCATTTCTAGACTACACCGATGAGGAAAAGGAAAAACGCCACTCGCACCAGGCTGCGACCTGCTCGTTCACGCACAACGATACACATATCAACATGATCGACACGCCGGGCCTCAGCGATTTCTGTGGCCACGCCATCCCGCCCCTCGCTGCGGCTGAGACAGCCGTGCTGCTGGTCTCAGCGGTGGCGGGCATCGAGGTCAACACCCGCAAGATGTACGCGCGCGCCCGGGAGTATGGTATCGGAGTGATCGTGGTGGTGAACAAGATTGACGCGGACAACGTCAATCCAGCCGAGGTCGTAGAACATGTACAGGAGAACTTCGGCCCACAATGCCTGCCCGTCAACCTGCCCACCGGCGGGGGGAAGGATGTCATACCTTGCCTCGGCGGGTCGGGTTCGCCCGACTTCGGCGATCTCGAGGAGGCGCATACCGCGGCAGTGGAAGCAGTCGTCGGTGCCGATGACGCGCTGATGGAGAAGTACCTCGGCGGCGAGGTGTCGGACGACGAAGTGCGCAGGTACGCCGCGCTCTCCGTCGCCAAAGGCGAACTCGTTCCGATCGTTTTCACCAGTGCACGCACCGACGCCGGCGTCAACGCGTTCATGAACGCCGTCGTCAACTACGCGCCCTGTCCGGTCAACGGGTTGAGAAGGTCGCTCGTCAACGAAGACGAGTCCACCGAGATCGATCCAGCCGGCCCCGATTTCGTCGGCCAGGTTTTCAAGATCGGCAGCGATGCACGCAGCAACATCCGGTACGCCTACATCCGAATCCACAGCGGGGCGCTTCGGTCTGACACCTCTTTGCACACCCTGACCGAGAGAAAGGGCATTCGCCCCGGACAGATCTACCGTATGCACGGCGGCGAACACATCGACCTCGCCGAAGCCGGACCGGGAGACATCATCGCGCTTGCGAAGATCGACGTACACCTCGGAGACGTCCTTTTTACCGGCGCCGGCGGCACGATCCAGATACCCAAGACCCCCTCGCCGATGTTCGCCCTCGCGATCAGTTCAAAGACCCGTGGCGACGAGGACAAGATCGCCGCCGCCTTCAAGCGTTTCGCCGACGAGGATCCCTGTTTCCAGCTTGATCGCAACGCAGCCACCAACGAAACCGTCATTCGGGGTATAGGCGACGTTCATCTGCGGACTTACATGCACAAGCTCATGACCCATTACAAGGCCGAGGTCGATACTCACCCGCCGAAAATCCCCTACCGCGAGACCATCACCGCTAGTGCCCGTGACATCGAATACACCCACAAGAAGCAAACGGGCGGCGCCGGGCAGTTCGGACGCGTCATCATCAACGTCGAGCCCAATGAGCGCGGCGCCGGGTACGAGTTCGTCGACAAGATCTTCGGCGGCGCCATCGACCAGTCTTTCCGTCCCAGTGTCGACAAGGGCGTCAAGGCCCAAATGATCGAGGGCGTCCTCGCCGGCTACCCGATCGTCGACGTCAAGGTCGAACTCATCGACGGAAAGACTCACCCCGTCGACAGCAAGGACATCGCCTTTCAGGTCGCCGGTCGCGGCGCCTTCAGGGAAGGGTTCATGAAGGCAAAGCCGATCCTCCTCGAACCGATCGTACACATCGAGGTAACCGCCCCGGTCGAAAATCTAGGCGATCTACAGGGTGATCTAGCGTCACGCCGCGGACACCCCATCGGGCAAGAGATGCTGCCGGGACAGATGGCTGTTCTCAAAGCCACCGTCCCGCTGGCTGAGGTCTCCGACTACCACTCCCGCCTCTCCAGCATCACCGGCGGACAGGGCAGCTACATGATGGAGCTCTCCCACTACGAGCAGGTGCCCTCCAATGTCCAGCAGCGGATCGTCGAAGACTCCAAGAAGGACCACTCAGCCGCCTGATTCAAGAGAATCCGAGGCGTTATCTCACAATTGAGGGAAACGGGCATCTTTCCAACTCCACGTGCCGCAAGCTGTAACATTCGCACAATCAAGAGGTTAGACGACTCGTCGGGAGACGTGCCGGTTTGGCCCGGCACCCGCGGTGTCAGATACTGTCACTTGGCATTGGTCTTTCTTCCCCGTCGGCCATAGAAACAGACGGCGTTGGGAACATCGACTCCTGAGGTCAATCGCCTCGTGCGCGTTCCATATTGCTTTTCCCCTCCGGAAAGCACCGGGTCATCCCTCACCGGGTAGCCCGGTGTTTTCTTTTGCACAAATCGCGAATCCGATACGAATCGCGCGGCTCGGGGCGCGGGGCCGACGAGAACGCCGCCGCCGAAAATAGCGTCGAGCGGTTTCAGCCAACATGCAAAGCATGTCCGACGTGAAGGGAGCGGTTCATGGCATCGGACGCCGTGAAGTCATCGATCACACTTCGCGACGAACACCAGAGCACATCTCCGCGGCCTTGATCCGAGCCTCAATCGCACGCGCCGGGCAAGCACCGGCGTCAACGCCAGACCGCGCAGCGAGATCGTTTACGCTCGTGGCTCTGAATGGGGCCTGGGCCCCGGGGGCCCCTTCCGGATTCCAAAACACATGCTCCGCCGGAACCGTCACGCACGCGGTTGTCCATGATGACGATGCAGCCCGGCGTGAATTACGGCAAGCGCATGCCGCACAGTGCGCGCCCTTCTGAATTCCGTCGCACCTTCGCGCGGCGAGTCCATCACCGACCGACATGCACCGTCACTCCGATCTGCCTCGTCTTCATCCCCCGGTCCCATCCTGGGAGCACCCGCCTCGGAGTCCCTGCCAACGGGGCGAAGCCATTCGTGACACTTCTCACCCAACCCAAGGGGCAGGCAGACGAATCCGCGATGATCGCGAACGGCCTGCATCCCCGGCAAGGCGTACCACGTGGTGCGGCGCGAATGCAGCCGCGATCGACGCAATCCAGGTAGCCTTCGCTGACCGGCAGCCAACGTCAGGTCGCAACGCAGCGCACTACCACGACGCGCGCGCAGAAAGGCGGCGTGCGGTGCGATGCACCACACGCCGCCATCAAGTCAAACTACGCTACCGTAGGACCGGAACCTATCTCATTCCCGGTTCCGACAAACGGTTGCTCACGGCTTCCAGCAGGGCCGCCGCGTCAGGATCATCCGCTGAGTCCTGAACGAACAACGCCATGTCGTTGAGATTCACGACACCGTTGCCATCGACGTCAGCAACGCGAGCCTCCGCACCGTAGCCCAGCGCCCGCAACGAACGAACACTGATCTCGCCGAGCGGCTCGGACTTGGGCGCTTCGGCACCCGGGTTGCAGACGACCGCACACGGATCTTTGTCCTGATCGAAGAAGTTGACGATGATGAACGAGTAGTCCGCCAGCGTCACAACTCCGTCGCCGTTGATGTCCGCATCCGTACCACCGAGGCACGGCGAATCGTTGCCGTTCGGGGCCTGGGACAGGTAGGCACCGGCCAGGAGAGTGAAGTCGATCACGTCGATGTGATCGTTGCCGTCGAGGTTACCCTGAACCAACCAGTGGCAGGTCGGGCTCTGCTCGGGCGTGCCCTTGAACGACGCGACAAACTGGTTGTCAACGCAGTCCAGGAAGCAAGAGGCTGCCAGCGAGTGCGCCGGATCCGTCGCCGTGATGCAGTCCCAGTTGCCCGGGGGCACCTTGAACATCGCCGTACCGTGACCCGGAGCATTGCTCGGAGCACCGATGACGATCTCCTGGCTCATGGAAATCGAGACCGCCTTGCAGAGAGGCTCGGGGCCGCCACCACAGGCGTTCGGATTCTGCGGATCACAGGCATCGCCGTTCGGACACGTGAACGCACCGCACTCGGCGAGCTCAAAGTCGATGCAACGAACGATCGTGTCGGACGCGGAGCCGGGCGCCATCGTCGGCGACAGTTCGACGTCGATCACGACGGTGTTGTCACCGCTGTTCTCAATGACAAAGTCGCAGGTTCCGGTGCCACCACAGCTGTTGGAGGCACTGCAGGAGACGTCATAGTGACCCGGCGGGAAGTCGGCACCGCCACCGAGAACGTCCGCGTCGGTCAGACCGGTGTCAGCCAGATCACCCGCAGTGTCACAGAAGCCAGCCAAGCTAGTTCCGCACACGTCAGTCGTGCAGAAGAACGGCTGAAGCGGATTCGGATCATCCGGATCGCCCGGCACGCAAGTGCCGACAGCACAGGGGTTCCCAGCATCACAGAGAACGCCCAGACCGCAGTCCCGATCCGCACCACAAGCAGCGAAGTACGTGACGGTGCACAGGCCATTGCAATCGGTTGCGTCAGTCCCGTTGCCGCAGTCATCGACCAAGTCGGCCGGATCGCATGCGGCGCCCTCGTTGGGCGTTCCTGCATCGCAGGTATGATGCACACTCTGGGTGATGTCATCACAGGAATCCACCACCGTCAGCGGCGGGTAATCAACATTGACCGTCGTGCCACCGCAATCGGCGTTGCCGCCGAGCGTTCCACCGTCCTGGTCGCAATCCCAGATCGGAGCCGACTCGTTGATGTTGATCGGATCGGTCGCGTCGCCCATGACACCCTTGTCCTTCGGGCAGAGTCCGCCACCGTTACAGGTGCCGATAGCAAGCGCACCGGTCGAACCGGACACGACCGTGCAGGGGTTGTTCCAGCGAATCCAGACACCCGGGGTCTTGCAGACGTCGATCGCATCGAACGTCAACCGCGCAATGGTACCACCAGCGCACGTTCCGCCCAGTGCTGCATCAGGTAGGTCGGCGCAATCCGCCGCACACTGCAGAGCGAGAGGAATACCGATGGCCAGGTCGATCGTGCCGTTGCCAACGATGTTCACCAACTCCGTGGTCATGCCGAGTTCGCTGTCCGGATCCGTCTCGACGCTCACAAGATCCATCGCACCAATGTCCCAGCCGAGGAACGCCTGCGCACCGCAAGCCGGCGAGGTCGTCTCGCTCAACTCGATGTCGATCGTGAACGTTTCAAGCGTATCGTAGCAGCACTGGTCGACGCAAATCGGACCCAACGGGCCGTTCACGCAGTTACCGCCGCCACCACACTGCTCACCCGGGAAGTTGCACTGGTCGAGCGGATCAGCATTGCCGCCTCCGCAGTCGTTCGGGATGAGGCACAGCTCGTTGATCGGACCAGCCTGGCAAGTGCACGTCAGCGTGACAGGGTCACACGCTCCGTTCGGAGCACCGTTCGCCTGACAATCAGCGTCAATCAAACAAACGTCGCCGTTAACATCCGCAAACGAGCAGCCCGTCACCGCGTCACAGGTCGCGGCCGAACACGGATCAAAGTCGAAGCAGTTACCCGCATTTGTGATGTTGTCGCAGGAGTCGGTTCCCGCGTTGCACGAATCATCGGTGCAATCGACACCGTCATCACACAACTCGGGCGTTCCCGACTGACACGCGCCCGCCACATTGTCGCAGGTCTCCACACCGTTGCAGAAGACTCCGTCGTCGCAGTCGACCGCCGTGCCGGCCTGGCAATCCAGCGTCTGGTCGCAGGTCTCCGAACCGTTGCAGAACAGGCCGTCGTCGCAATAGCCGTTGTTGGCGATGTTGTCGCAGGAATCGGTCCCCGCGTTGCACGAATCATCGGTGCAATTGACGCCGTCATCACACGCGGGATCCGCATTGTCTACGCATGCGTCCGCCACCGCGTCACAGGTCTCGACACCGTCGCAAAAGATTCCGTTGTCGCAGTCCACCGGCGCGCCCGGCAGACACCCGGCCGCTTCGTCGCAGGTCTCGACGCCGTTGCAGAAGACCCCGTCGTCACACGCCAGCGGAGTACCCGCCTGGCAGATACCGCTCGGGATGTCGCAGGTCTCGGAACCGTTACAGGCCAACCCGTCATCGCAATCGGGGGCGCCGGTACACGGCGGGACGATCGTGATGCGAACCTGACCGTGGAAGTCGCAACTCGTGCCGGGAACATTCGGCGGCGTGCCAAGCGGGCATGTCCCGATCGCACCGATCTGCTGTGAACTGGCATCACGGCTGAAGGTACCGCCGAAGAGGCTGGCGGCCTGGTCGACGAACTGCGTCATGGTGAACGTGCCCTCGGCAGTCGCCGAAGCCGTCAACAAGATGCTCGCAACGTAGTGCGTCTCGTTGTCGTCGGTGGGTCCGGCGCCCGGATTGTTCGACATCGACACGAAGATTTCGACCGCGTTCGACGTGGGCGGCGTCGCGCCGACGATTCCAGCCATCGACCAGACAAAGTCAGGCCAGGCTGTGGCGCCAAAGCATGCAAAGAAGTCGCCCGCACAGTGTGTCGGGTCAGCGGGATCGCACAGATCGCCGGTCGGAAGCCCACCGCAGCGGCTCCTGCACTCGTCGATCCACAACCCGTCGAAGTCCGTCGAGGCGCAGAACTGGCACATGCCGGCCGAAGCGAGCGCGGCGTTGCACACTCCGGGGGCATCCGAGTCCATGATCTGGAGCGACAGCGAGCCAGCCGTTCCGCTGGTCAGGCCGAGATTGTCGAACTCAACCTGCAACGCACGCAGAATGTTGCCAGCGCCCCAGGTGGCAATTTCCACTTCCAACATCACTGATTCACCGGGACGCATGCTGATACTCGTATCAAACGGATCCGTCACGTCGATGACGGCAAAGGCGTCCGTGCTCGCCACCGGCCTGACGGTGAAGTCCGCCGACCACGCTGGGGCGCTCACCAACAGCAGCGCCAAACTACAACAACAGTACTTTCTGAGGTTCATTCTCATGCCTCGTTTCCTTTCCAAAGTCAAAACGTTTTTCCCCACACCTAACGTTTTCCCCACACAGTTTCCCATCATACGGTCTTCAAAAATCGACACAAAGAAGAGCCAGGTGGGTGGGCCGCAAGGGCCCACCCACCGACTCGACGAAACCAGAGCTAGCGGCCGAGACCGTTAGCGTTGACAGCAATGCTCACGGCCGGACTGTCGACCGCGATGACTTCACCAGCGGAGGTACGCAGCAACGTGCTGCCATCCAAGCGCAACTGCAGGGTGAACGTGCCCACGGCGTCCTTCGACACGCGCAGGTAGTACGTCCCGAGGTACGCCTGGTCCGCGACTTCCACGCCGCCCTCGGGCAGCGTGCTCAACATCACCTGGGTGGCCACACCGGTCGTCCCAACGGTCTCGAGACCCTTGAAAGCGAAGTCACGGCGTTGAGCGTCCATCTCGATCGACTCAGCCGCAACCGAGCCGGACTCACCACCGAAGACATCCAGCGTCGCCTGGAAGGAACGCAGGTCCGCGACGGAGTCGATGAACACATCGACCGCAATCACGCCACCCGGAGCCACCGACCGTTGCGAGGGCACCAACGACAGCGTGGCGTCATCCACGGCTGCGACGGTCGTATCCCACGGCGTGGCCGGCGGAACCGTGGCGTTCGCCGCGGTGTTGCAAGCCAGGCACAACGGATCGAGGTTGCCGAGCGGATCGCTCGCGAGAACGTCCAGAACACCGTTCAGGTCGTCCGTGTTCACGAAGCCATCACCCATGTTGTCCGGATCGAGTACCGGCGTCTGCGTCGGGCACGGAGCGATGTCACGCTTCTGCCTGTGCGCCGTCGGGAAGATCGTCGCACCGCAGTTGTCCGGACTCAGCGTTCGGTCACAGCAGGACAACGTGATTCCGTTGCTCGCGGAAAGCGAGTCAAGGATGCAGTTGAGGTCGTCCGTGTTGGCGAAGTTGTCGTTGTTGACGTCAGCGTACTTGAGAAGTCCCTTCCCTACGCATTCGCCAACGAGGCAAGCGTGGCCGAGATTGTCGATGTCGCCCTGTGCGCAACACCACTCGACCGTGCACAACCCGCCACCCGGCAGGGCGGCGTCATCACAATCCGCGTCACCCGTGCAGAGGGCCGGCTCGCAGGTACCGTTGTTGCAAGTACCCGCACCAGCGTTACACGGAAGACCGTTTAGTGGCGCCGGATCATTGACGCAACCACCCGGCTCGACGCACGAATCAGCCGTGCACTCGTTCAGGTCGTCGCAGTCGATCGGCGGATTGGAACACGTCCCGTCCAAGTTGCAGACGTCGTCCGTGCAGGTCAACCCGTCGATACAGATGGTCGGGTCGACATTGCAATCCGTCGGACACGGATCCACGAACGGAACCGGGCAGAACAGCAGACAGTCGCCTGCGAACACCGTCGCCGCGTCGACGCTGGTTCCGAGGGTACCATCGGGGTTCTCAACACCGACCGTCACGTCACCCGCGAAGGCCTCCGCAGTGATGACACCGTAGTGGTACTCAACGCACCCGGTGTCCTCGTGCAGGACGATCTGGAAGGTGTTTGCGTCCGTGTTGCTGAACTGAGCCACATCCGACCACTGCGCGATGAACCGCTGGTTCGGAGATACACCCAACGTCTGGTAGTACACTTCTCCGAGACCAATGGTCGTGTTGTAGTCATCCCAGTACGGAGCGAGCAGATCGTTCGGGTCAAGCGCGGTCGGAATCGGATCGTTACTGAAGTCAGTAAGATCCGCACCGAACGTCCCGTACCCGTTCGACGAGAGGCCCACGTCCACGTGGTCTACGTTCCAGTAATTGAACGTAAACCCGATCGGGACAACTTCGCCGCCATCGTCAGCTTCGCCGGCAATCGCCGCGACCGTACCGGTCGCCGAGATGTCCTCGAACGGATTCGCACACACCTCCTGGCTGTAGGACTTCTGGCCGCAATCGGTGTGGTCGCCCTGATAGGCGCCACCGGCTAGAGCACAGTCGTCCGGAGTTTCGACACTGCAGCCAAGATCGGTGCAACAGGCACCGGTCACGAAGCACTGCACCGGATCGATGCACGGCGCCGCGTCGTCGGTTACCAACAACTCGTGATTACCGCATAGTTCCAGGAATCCGCCAACCATGATGTTGTAGGTCGCGCCGAGCTGCGAGCACCACGACACGGTCGAGCCGCGGTTGGCACCGCTGCCGGTCGTGTCGCACAGCGGATCGGCCGCACCACCCTGGTCGTCGTTACCGTCGACGCAGGTCGGAACAACACAGTCCACGCACCAAACCTGAAGCTGGGTGTCGTA
>JAJDDS010000471.1 GCA_029260195.1 Phycisphaerae bacterium | reverse complement strand
ATGGCGATGCGGTTGCCGCGGACGGCGCGCATCTGTTTCTCCGGGATGGTGGTCAGGTCGGTGACGTTGTCAGTGGCGGGGTCGCGGAAGAGTATCTGACCGCCGACAATGCGGCCGGGGGGGTCGGGGATCAGGCGCATGATGGACAGGGCGCTGACACTCTTGCCGCATCCGCTTTCGCCGACCAGAGCGAGGGTTTGGCTGCACCGGAGGGACCATGACGCGCCGTCGACGGCGGGGATGGTGCCCTCGTCGGTTCGGAATTGGGTCCGCAAGTCACGAACGTCGAGGAGGATGTCGTTCGGTAGGTCGGGCATTAGTGTTTCATCGTCTTCGCTCTGCGGTTCGGGGGTCGATCGCGTCGCGGAGGGCGTCGCCCACGAGGTTGTAGACCAGCACGGTGACGAATATAGCGATGCAGGGCGGATAGACCATATGCGGGGCCACCCGGAGGTTGATATAGGCGGACCGGAGCATGTTGCCCCACGATGGGTTGGGTGGTTGGACGCCGAAGCCAAGCCAGCTCAAGGCGGACTCGATCAGGACGGCGGACGCGACGCCAAACGTGATGGTGACGAGAATGGGGGCGAGCGCGTTGGGGAGCAGGTGTCGGACCATGATGCGGAGATGGCCGGCGCCGGAGACGCGGGCGGCGGCGACGAAATCGAGATGTTTGAGGCGGAGGAACTCGCCGCGTGTGTAGCGGGCGATCGAGGTCCAGCGGGTGAGTCCGATGACGACCATGACGTTCACGATGCTGGGCTCGAGCCAGACCATGACCGACAGGATCAAGAAGAAGTCGGGGAAGCAGATGACAACCTCGATGACGCGGGAGATGACCGCGTCGACCCATCGGCCGAAGTAACCAGCCAGCCCGCCGATGACGATGCCCACGACGCCGGCGATGCCCATCGAGACGAGTCCGACCTGGACGGAGACGACGGCTGCGTGGATGAGGCGGGCGGCGATGTCGCGGCCGCTCTCGTCGGTGCCAAGCCAATGGTCGGACGACGGTGGATCAAGGGCGGTGTCGGTGAGTTCGAGCGGTCCGTAGGGGATGATGGGCCAGATGGCGAAGTCCTCTTGATCGAGGGCGGTTCGCGGTTCGAAGCCGGCGCGGCTGAAGGGGGGCGTTTGTTTGATGACCGATGACGCGAACGGGATCCGTTGTGCGACGGCGACGATCGCGGGGAAGTAGAGGCGGTTCTCAAATCGGCAGGCGATGGGGCGCGATCCGGCGATCAAGGGGGCGAAGAATGCGACGAGCACGATGAGCGTGATGACGGTGAGGCCGACGAGGGCGCGGCGGTTGCGCCGGAATCGGCGCCAGGCGCGGCGGGGGGGGCTCGTGTTGGATGACCGCTCAGGCATGGGTGGGTGCGGTCTCCGTGTCGTAGCGGATGCGGGGGTCGGCCCATGCGTAACCGAGATCGGCGAGGAGGGTCCCGAGTTGGACGAGGACGGCGGTGATCACGGAGAGCGCCATCACGGTGGGGTAGTCGCGCTGGAGAATTGCGTTGTAGAACAGTCGGCCAATGCCGGGCCAGTTGAACATGACCTCGAGAATGGCTGATCCGCCGATGACGGTGGGGAGGAGCAGTCCGACGTAGGTCAGCAGGGGGACGAACGTGTTGCGGAATGCGTGGCGCATGAGCACGCGGGTGGGTGACAGTCCCTTGGCATGGGCGGTGCGGATGTAGTCTTGCTGCAGGACTTCGAGCAGGTTGGCGCGGACGAAGCGGGTTTGGTAGGCCAGCGCGGGGTAGGTGTAGCAGAGGGTGATGAGGAGCAGGTGTTTGAGGAGGTCGACGAGCTTGGCGCCGTTTGACATTTGGCCAAACGAATCGGAGTAGGCGTTGCGGACGGGGAGCCAGTCGATCGGCAGGGTCACGACCAGGGCGATCAGAATCATGGCCATGACGTAGTTGGGAATGGAGTAGAGCGCGTAGAGCGCGGTACTCACCACGGTATCCCCCCAGCCGCCGGTTCTACCGGCGGACCAGACGCCGATGGGGACGGCGAGTGCGAAGCCAAGCATGAGCGAGAGGATGGCGACGGCGAGCGTCCAAGGTAGTCGTTCGCGGACCTTGTCCCAGACGGGGCGGTGGTCGGAGAAGGAGTGTCCGAAGTCGAGCGTCGCGACGCGCGATATCCAGCGGGCGTACTGGATGTGAAGTGGTCGATCCAGTCCGAAGTGACGTTGGAGGCGTTCGTACGAGGCATTGTGGGCGTCGGGCGAATGTCCGTCGTCGAGATGGGAAGCCGCGGGGTCGCCGGGGGCGATGTGGATGACGGCGAACGTGACGACGGTGATGCCGATGAACGTGGGTACGGCGAGGAGCAGTCGTTTGAGTGTGTAGTGGAGCATTAATGGTTGCGTCAGACAGAGGGCGCAGGTGCGCCATTAGGGTCTCGCCGGGGTGTGGAGGGGTTCGCCTTCTGGAGTCCACCAGTCGCGCAGCCCGGGGTGGAATGCGTGTGGTCCTCGGGGACTGAACTGCACGCCGCGGACGCGCTTGTTGAACGCCCAAAGATTCTGCGCGTTGACGAGAAAGGTGTATGGGGTGTCGTCGTAAACGATCTTGAAGAGTTCGGCGTAGTGGCCCATTCGGATGGGCTGGTCGAAACAGCGGCGCGCGAGGTCGAAGAGTTCGTCGACACGTTTGTTTGAGTATCCGCCGTAGTTGCGGCCGTCCTTGCGGGCTTCGGTGTGGAAGAGGTTCCAGGCTTGGTCGGGGTCGACGCCCATGGTGAATGCGGAGAGTGCGGCTTGGAACTCGTGATTGCGCATGCGCTCGCCGAACGCGTTCCATTCGATGAATCGTGTTTTGAGTTCGACGCCGATTCTTCGCAGATCGGCTTGGAGGAT
>JAJDDS010000048.1 GCA_029260195.1 Phycisphaerae bacterium | reverse complement strand
TAGGCGATGTTGAGCACGTGATCGGATTCGTGGTAGGGCTTGTGAATCTTGAGCAGATGCAACCGGCGGTCGATGGCGTCGATGAGTCCGCTTTGCCGTGCGAGGGTGTGTATCGCCCCGATTCCTCCGCAGGCCAGCCCGCGGGTCTTGTCCGCCAACTCATACTTGATGTTGCTTGCCGAGAACATGGGGTGGGGCTGATCCTCCCATTCGATGTCCCGGAGGCGGTACTGATTCTTGCGCTTGCCACGGGCGAGTTTCTTGCGTATGCCACGGTTCACTCGAAATGCCTCCTTGCGTGAAAGTGCCATTCTTCTGACACCGTACTTTTACCGCATAAACGAAGGCATTTCGAGTGTCTTTTTGCACAAAAGCGTTCAAACTACGCTGGTCTTGGGCCTAGCGGTTGCCGCCACGCAGGTGCACGGCGCCGAGCACCGACTGTGGTTCTCGTCCGATGCGGACGGGCGGCCCCAGGTCAATCTGGAACGCCAGCACGCGCAAGAACTGCTGCAGTACCTGGAGCAGATGCAGGGCACCGGGTACGCCATCTGCGCTTGGAACGGTCTGAGTTTCGACCTGCAGTGGATCGCCCGCGCCGCCAACGACGTAGCGACTGCTTCGCGAATCGCTCGCGCGATGTACGACCCGATGTTTCAGTTCTTCAAGCTGAAGGGCTTTCCCGTTGGCCTGGACGCCGTGGCCAAAGGGCTGCGAATCGGCATGAACAAGACGATGAAAGCCGCCGACGCCCCCCGCGAATGGCGGGCCGGCAACTACCAGCGCGTGTGTGAGTACGTGTTGGGCGATGTGCGGATGACGAACGAGATTGTCTCCGCCATCATCCGGCGACGCGAGATTGCGTGGATCACGCAGCGCGGCAAGCGCTCCACCGTGCCCGTGACTCGCCTGCGCACTGTAGAGGACTGCATGCGGGACCCTATGCCGGATCAATCCTGGATGGACAGCCCGATCCCACAAGAGAAGTTCACGCACTGGCTGGCGCCGTAAGTATCGCATGCCTGACGTCGGCCAAACGGCTCCATTCGACGAGGCGCGACCCGGACCGCCGGATGTCTCGCCCAATGTGTCGGTCTTTTAGAAGCCGTTCCGGCGCCGGTTCGAGGATGGCAGTCCGATTGATCTCGTAACTTTGCTCTTCTACGACATCAGTGATGAAGGCGACCACCGTTCCGGATGCTCGCAAGTAATTGAGACGTCATCTGTTCGTCATCCGGAAATGCCGTCCCCTGCTTATGCTGAGTTTCGCAGATGACGCGCCTTTTCGTTAGGTGCTCGTCATTTCCGCCCCCAGCGGATTATAGGGAACATCGTTGATCTTGTACCGTTGAAAGGAGCCTTGCATGTCGTTGTGGGATCCGGTTCTGGACGGCCCTTCCAAGCACGAGACCTTCACGCAGAGTCTCGTCCGGGAGGTTGGTGCGGTGGGAAGCCCGTCGCGTCGGGGTATCGAGATTGCGCTCAGGAGCTTGGTACGTATGGGTCGAGTGGACGCTGCGAAGGAAGAATCGCGGAGCTCACTATATGCGCCAGCCATTTGCCTAGGCGTTATCGCCACGGAGCAGGCCAAACTGGGTGACGTGGCAGGAGCAATCTCCACCACAGGGACGATTGAAGATCCCGACGTTCGTGCTGGCATCTTCGTCGCCATTGGTGACGAGTGTAGGCGGGCCTCTGAACCGGTGGCGGCCAAGGCGGCGTTCACAGATGCGACCGTCGCTGCCAAGAAAATCCGCGGTGAAGGGTGGCGGCATTGGCGCGCGCGCCGTTTCGCCGAGATCGGCCTGGCAAGGTTCAGACTTGGCCAGCACGATGGCGCCAAGCGTTGCTGTCGCATGGCCCTCCGCGTTGCAGTCGGACAACGAAACGAGACACGAGATCAGACACTGGGCGATGTTGTCCATGCAGCGTGCCTCATGGAGGATACGGAGACGGCTGCTGCTGCAATCCAACACATGAGCCCGGGCGTTCACCGTGAACGGCCGTCCGGGAAACTGGCTGGATCCCTAATCGTCGCCGACCGTGTCGATTACGGACTTACACTCCTTGAGAACCTGACGCCGGCTCCGCGTTTCGAGTGCCTCGTTTGGACCGGCCGAATGCTCGCCAGGCCAGCACATTTTGAACGCGCGGAGGAGCTGCGGCGGCACCTTGCGGCGCGCGATTACTTTGGCATTCTCGTTGGCTTGGGAACAGCGCTCCAGGATCTGGGCAGGTACGCTGAAGCAGCCGAAAAGCAGCGGGCGGCAATGGGGCTGCTAGGTGAGCAAGTACATGACCCGGAAACGCCGAAGGCACAGACCAACTCCCAGGACGTCGCAAAGGACCTGGCCTTAAACCTCGCCCGTACGGGCCAGTATCAATCTGCGTTTGACATCGCCGGCGAGATCGCGGATCCAAGCGAAAGACGCCGAGTCCAGCAATCGATCTGTCTGTGCGCGGCACAGGCTGGAGACTTGGTGAACTTTCGCCAGTTCGCATCACGGCTCACCTCGCCCGAGGATGTTGCCCGAGCGCTTGCCGTCGGTGCCGCCGCATTGGTAGATTCAACAACAGCTCGCGGGCCAGAAACGGACTTGACGAGGGGAATGCGGCAGAGTCGCATGATAAGGGAATCCGAATCGCTGATCCACGAAGCGATCCA
>JAJDDS010000470.1 GCA_029260195.1 Phycisphaerae bacterium | reverse complement strand
ACGCGTGCGATCCTTCTCCAGGCACTTCATGACGATCCACTCGATATCCCCTCGAACGGTCCCTCGCAGCGTGCGAACATCGGTACCACGGTTTTCCGCCGCTTTCGCAGCGCGTACGCCGAGGCTTGTCAGGCGCGTTGTCGGCTTGGGTGGATCATGTTCACGGACGACGTGCCGGATCTCGTCCGGGCTTGCCCTGCGAAGAGAATCGGCTTCATGAGGCACAGCGCCCACCAAGAGCTCGTAAAGAAGAACACCGAGCGAGTAAACATCCGTACGCGTGTCGACATCCGACGGCTCGGAGCCGGCCTGCTCCGGGCTCATATACTCGGGCGTGCCGATCATCAAGCCGTGCTCAGTGTGGAGCGTCCTCTCGCTCAGGCTTTGAGTCGCGGCCTTTGCGACGCCGAAGTCAATCACCTTTGGAATCGCAACGCCGTCTTCTTCGCACACGAGCACGTTGGACGGCTTGATGTCCCGGTGGATGATCCCTTTCTGATGTGCGTGGTGTATGGCCCGGCAAACCGTGTCAAAGAGATGCAGACGAGCCACAACATCCAGGCGATTATAATCGCAATAGTCGGTGATGCGCGGGCCTTCGACGTACTCCATGGCGAAGTACGGTCGACCCTCCGGAGAGACGCCGGCCTCCAGGACACGGGCGACATTCGGATTGTTCATCAACGCCAGTGCCTGTCGTTCCGCGTCAAAGCGCGCCAGCACGCCGCGTGTGTCCATGCCGAGTTTGATCAGCTTAACGGCGACCCGCCGTCGCAGCGGCTCATCCTGTTCCGCAAGGTAGACGACGCCCATGCCGCCCTCGCCGAGACGCGTAACGATTCGGTACGGACCGATCGCTACCGGATCGAGCTCGGGACCGGGGCCGTCGCTTGAGAGGACCTGATCGACAGCCTCAACGATCGCGTCCGGAGAAACGACCGCCGTATCCAGCCGTTCGCGGGCGGCAGGGTAAAACGCCAGGAGCGACTCCACCTCCTCCCGCACAACCGGCTCGGTACCGGACGAATCGAGCGAGGATTGCCGAACCCCAGGCTCGTGCTCAAGCACTTGCTCGAACAGCTCCTCTGCCTGCTTCTGTTGTTCGGGTGTCAGCTCAGCCACCGCGTTCGATCTCCCGCATCAGCCAGGTCCGCGAGTATTCCCAGTCTCTCTTCACCGTCGAAAGAGATACGCCGAGATTCTCAGCAATTTGGCTCATCTCCATTCCGGCAAAAAAACGTTGCTCGACAATCGCAGCCTTCCGGGAGTCGAGCCGGGCGAGTTTGTCCATGGCCTCATCGAGCGCCACGAGGTTCAGTTCCTCTTCGTCGGTGGCGCCCACACCGTCAGACAGCGGTACTCGGGCGGCGCCGCCGCCACGTTTCGCGGCAGCCCGCTTCTCGGCGTGATTGACCAGGATGCGACGCATCACCATGGCCGCGACGGCCATGAAGTGCCCGCGCGATCGGTAATCCGCGTCCTTCTGGTTCACGAGTTTCAGGTACGCTTCGTGGATCAGGGCCGTCGGCTGGAGCGTGTGTCCCCTGCGCTCGGACTTGAGGCATCGGGCCGCGACGGCACGGAGCTCCTCGTACAGAAGCGGCACAATCGCTTCGGAGGCGGCGGCATCGCCGTCACGCATTCGATCCAGAAGCCGCGTGATGTCCGATTCTTCAGGCATCCCCGAAATTTCCGAACTTTTCGTGAGCCGCCGGCCGTGGTTTTCCGGCGTACATCCCTGAAGGCCGAAGAACACTACCGCCAAAGTTGGATTGTAGCGTCCTGGGCGAGATTTCGGGAGGCGGCTCCGGCGTGCGTTGCCGGCGTGTGCACCCCGGACGTGACATGAATCATAGGCGTGTGCCTGCAATCGCGCCCTACCACGGCGTTATAGCAGCGCCGAGATGGGGCGAGAGCCCAAGGAACGGGCTAACGGAACGTATGGCCGTTGCGAGCAGCACGGCCGAATTCCGGAAAGGAAACATGAAGATGCTGACAGAAAACAGACAGACGGCGAAGCTCTTGAGCTTGGGTTTGGGCGTCGTCGCAACGCTTCTCGCTGGCACGGCGGATGCGCAGCAACGTACTTTTCACTCGGCCGGCGTGTCGATGACCGGCCCGAATGATCGCTGCAGCGAGGAAATCTGGGCCATGAACGGGGTCGCCCAGGGGCCCGACTCGCACGGCACATTCCTCGCCATCCGAGATAACTCTTTCGGCGCCACCTTGCCGATTCCTTTGGCGCCGGCCGACTGTGCCGCGGCCGACGTCAGCCAGGTGCTCGCGACAAACTACGACGTAGCCTACGGAGCCGCCCGCGGTTGGCCCTCTCCCGATGACAGGCTCCTCAACCTAGGGTTGCGCAGTATCCCGGTCCCTGCGGGCAACGGCGTCCGCGCGCCGATCCCGCTGCCGGGCAGCGTGCCGCCCAACCCGTTGCCGCCGACGATTTCACGGCCGACCCATCCGATCACCGCCGGCAACTGGCTGGCCGCGGGAGGCGACATGACGATCACCTGTGACGATGTCGAAAACACGGGGACGGTCAGCGCGACGTTTCACAACCTGATCCCTAACGGCGTCTACACGCTGTGGGGCGCGTGGGCGGACGCGACCGGCGTCGTCCTCGTCGTGCCCTTCGGCGGCCTGCCCAATACCGTCGTCGCCAGCCAGACCGGCGCCGCCAGCATCCACCGCCTGCTCGACTTCTGCCCCCTCGACTTCGCTCCCGACGGGTCCAAGCTCCAGTACGTGTCGCTCGCCTACCACGGCGACACCGCGACCTACGGCGCTGTGCCGAGCGAGCCCTTCGCCACCCGCGCCTTCCTTGGCTTCGCGGGCCTGCCCTTCGTCAGCACGATTCCCGGCGGAGTCGTGACCTTCGACCAAGTCGGCTTCGCAGTCAACGTAATCGACCCCTGTCCGTTCGACCCGGTGAAGACGGATCCCGGCGTGTGCGGCTGCGGTGTGGCGGACACCGACGTGGACTTGGACGGGACGCCTGATTGCGACGACGGCTGCCCCGCCGATCCCAGCAAGACCACGCCCGGGGCTTGTGGTTGCGGCGTCACAGACACTGATGCCGATCTCGATGGCACGCCGGATTGCAGTGATCTTTGTCCGAACGATCCCAACACGTCTGCACCTGGCCTTTGTGGGTGCGGCGTTGCAGAGACCGACACGGACTTGGACGGAACACCCGACTGCAACGACGGCTGCCCGAACGATGCGGGCAAGACCTGTCCCGGCGCGTGCGGGTGCGGTGTGTCCGACATCGACATTGACGGCAACGGGACACCGGGCTGCCTCGATTCTACGTGCACGGCACCCGTAGCAACCGCGAGTCTGCTATTGCTCTCGGGCGGTGACGGTGAAGGAACGGCCGGCGGCGACGACGATGAGGGCCGCTTCGTCGTGGAGTTCGGATTCGGAAATCAAGCCGATGCGTGTGATCCGCCTGCGTGCACGGGTGAGCTCGTCTGTGGGAGCATGCGTATTGCCGTATCTCCCGGACAGATTGTGGAGATCGAGAACGACGATGAGGGATGCGAAGTTGAATTCGAAGGCGGTGTCCTCGAAATGGAAGGGCCTGACGTATTCCTGGAAGTGACCTGCACGAACAGCGCCGCGGTCAACACGGTGCAGGCCTTCCCCGACGGGATAGGATCGGACAACGATACAGACGAGGATGAAGATGATTAGTCGACAAGTGAGGCTGGCGCGTGGCCTGCTTTGGAAGAGGATTCTTATTATGTCTGCGAACCGACTTGCTTTTCAATGTACGTTGATACTGGCCCTCAGCCTGGTACGGGCCGGGTTCGCCCAAGCGCCGCTGGGCAGCGGATTCACGTATCAAGGTCAGCTCAAACAGGATGGCTTCGTGCTCAACGGGCTGGTTGATATCGCGTTTTCGCTCCATCCGGCAGCGGTCACGCCGGACCAGATCGGAAGTGATGTCCGCATCGACGCCGTCGAAGTGGTCGGCGGCGCATTCAACGTCGAGGTGGATTTCGGCGCTGACGCTTTCGCCGGGGCTGCACGCTTCCTCGAAGTGCGCGTACGCACGCCGCATGATCCGTCGGACGCTCATCCCTTCGTGACGTTGACGCCCCGCCAGGTCATCAGCCCCACACCTTACGCAACTCACGCGAGTAACGCCGCGTCCGCGCACGTCGCCGACCTCGCGATCGCCGCACAGACCGCCGACGTTGCGCTCGTCGCGCAGCGTCCGTTCCGGGAAGTCGGCACCGACGCGGTCTTCGAAGGCGGAAACGTCGGAATCGGAACCGCCACACCCAACAGCAAGCTCGACGTCGCCGGTGACGGGCGGTTCGAGGGAAGCATATTGTTCGACACAATCAGTATGATCGAGGTAGCCCACGTCAACAATACAGGCATAGTCATCGATCCGTTGGCGAACACGGTCAGCCTTGAGGCGGACAACAGCGCCGTGCTTACGGCGGATGCATCGGGGAGGGTCGGCGTCGGTATAACGACCCCGGCGACCGACCTTCACGTCCGGGGAAATTCCGGCCTGCGTGTGGACGACAAGTTCGGCACGTCCGTTCTCTCCGCTAAGGGCAACGGTTTCGTGGGCGTCGGAACGTCCACGCCCACCGCCAAGCTCAACGTCAAGTCCGATGCGGATCTCATCGATGGCCCCGTGACGCAGAGCGACGACGTCGTCGTGGAATCAGCGGACGCCGTCCTGGGTCTTTACAGCGACGAGGCTGGTGCCACGGGCTCGGCGATTTCTTTGAAGGAAATCCACCCGCAGGGGCCGCTAACCGACCACTGGGCGATGTATCGCAATACGAATCAGGTGGGCGCCGCTCTCCGCTTCACATACGGCCCCAACGTGGACTACAAACTGAATCCGGAACGATTTGTCCTCACGCCTGGGTCAGGCGACGATGCCGTCATCCTTCCCGCTGATTCCGTAGGGCGCGACGAGATCGCCGACGAGCCGGGTGTCGCAAGCAATCTGGACGGACAATTGGTCGTGGTAGACTCGGAGCAGACACTTATCGATGCTTCGATTGACGTCCCGACTGACGGCTTCGTCCTCGCCTATGCAAGCGTGGTCGGCAATGCAGATACGTTAGGAATTGACACATCTTGGATGCTATGGATCGAAGACAATGACACGGGCCACAGGGGCGTCACCTACGTCGATAGCGTGGAAGCCAGTGTGTTCTCGACCGTATCGTTTCACGAAGTCTTTTCCGTAACCGCCGGCGATCATTCCTTCTCGGTGAAGGCAACGCCTCTCATTTTCAGTCTTCCGACCGTGGCATTTGGAGACAGGCGACTGACATTGATGTTTATTCCGACACCGTACGGTGCGGTAGATGTCGCGCAAGCCCCATGAGCGACGCCGGTCGGAGCGGCATCATCAACGTCGGCTATCAACAACTTCCGAATATCGTACTTACAGGACCTGGGAAATGATCCGCAATGAAACGCTGCTGAAGGCAATGATCGCATTGGCAATCGTTACGTACACGCGGACGGCAAATGCCACGCCCAGGAACGAGATGGCGCGCCATTCGATCGACGGCGGTGGCGTCATGCGCAGCGCCGGCGGAAACCTCGAGCTCTCCGCGACGATCGGCCAGCCGGACGGCGCGGTCCTGTCCGGTGGCGGAATCGAACTGACGGGAGGCTTCTGGTTCCGATTATCCCCGATGGACTGCGACGAGGACGGAAGCGTCGGATTCGTCGACTACACGGAGTTCCTCGATTGCGTCACCGGTCCGGCTGCACCCGTCTCGGAGGCGTGCGGTTGCTTTGATGTCAACGCGTCCGACACGGTTGACTTGCTCGACTGGGCGGTGTTCCAACGCGAATTCAATGACAACTCGCCGCCGCCGGGCGACCCTGGCTTCACCACGGTTACGGGAAGGGTCCAAGTGTCCGGTCCTGACGGCGTCCCCGTGCAAGGCGCCACCGTCGAGTTGATCGGGCAGGACCGGTCCACCTCTACCGGAGTAGACGGCGTTTTCGCGTTCGGCGACGTGCCGACGGTACCGCCTTTAGTCGACGTGGTAGCCACGGCCACGATCAATGACGAGGAGCTGTTCGGCGGAGCTCGCTTCGTCAAGCCCTTCCGCGGCGGCACGACCGACGTCGGCATCATTACGTTGTCCAACATCGTGCGCTGGGTATCGCCGGCTGATGGTCTCTGGTCAAACGACGTTCATTGGGAGGCGTTCTTTCCACCCGAACCAGGCCAGAGCGCGGTCATTGATGTGCCGGACGCCGAGATCACCGTGACGCACGACCACACCGTGCCGTCTGATGGGCCCCTCGGCGACCTGCTGTGCAACGAGAGGCTCCGTCTTCAATTCGACACGTTGTCCGTGGGCGGCATGTTTCAGATGAACAACACGCTGGAGATGGCCTGCGGCCGCATCGTCGACAGCACGGTTAACCTGGGTCCAGGGGCGCTCATCAACATCGCGTCTGCCGTCTGTTCCTCCAAGCTCGATGGCGTCACCATCAACGGGAACATGGACCTGCTTTCCAGCGGGCGAGTCCTCGACGTCCTAAACGGACTGACCATCAACGGGCAAATCCGGCTGGCGGGTGGCACGGGATCGTTCGGCAATGCGATGCTCTTTCGAGGACCGGTCAAGTTTGTCGACGGCAACGCCACCATTTCCTTCATTGCCAATCCCAGCGCTTCGCAGATTACCCAAGACGATTCCGGTAACC
>JAJDDS010000469.1 GCA_029260195.1 Phycisphaerae bacterium | reverse complement strand
CGACGTCGGCACAGAACGCGGATGCGTCGCCCACGATGCAGCACGGCTTCACGGGCAAGCATTCCGTCCCCAGCCCGAGCGGCTCACCGTTGTTGGCGATGCACTCCGCAGGGAGCAGATTCACACAGCCGTCCGACAGGCAACAGGCTTGCAGGACCGGCTCGGGGCAGTCGCATGTAACGATGGCGCCCGGATCAATCAGAGACAGTGGAATCTCGCCTACGCCCGCAGGTTCGCCGTTGATGTGAATCTGACACAGAACCGGCGTGCCCGCGCACTGGCCCGGACATCGAAGTAGGTAATCCTGTGGCGGGGCGCCCAGCGGCACGAGATCCACCGCGCCGCATCCACCCGGTACGAAGCAGGTACAGTTTTCAATAATCGGACCGGCGTCGCTGGACTGTACCGTTTTCGGCCAGCAGAACTGGTCGAGCGTCGAATCCGCGACGCAGTCGGTCGTCGCCAGCGACTCGCACAGCATGTGTCCGAGCGGACATAGTTCGACCGGCGGTTCGCATTCGTCGGGGATACCGTTGTTGTTGTTGTCGTCGCAGTTGGTCCCATCACCGGCGTAGTCGCCGCCGATCGACGCGCACTGCGACGCGGTCATCACTTGGCAGGGCGCCGTCGGCAGACAACACGCGCCCGTCGGTTGATCCACGCACTCGCAGCACAGGTCGATCGTCCCATCGGCGTTGACCGTCTGCGTTTCGTGGCAGACCGTCCCCGGCGGGCACGTCCCCGCGCAGGCTGGCACAGAACCCGTCTGCATGCGAATCGTCGCCGACGTCGTGCCCATCATGCCACCCAGCACGCTTCCGGGAGCGCCTTGGAAGTCAATCCGGTAGGTGACGTCGAAGAAACTGTCCACGGCGAAGTTGCCGCCGGGAAGTTGCGTCAAAGTCGTGTGACCCGGACTGGGAAGACCGAAGCCCGTCCCGCCGGTAATCGTCAGTTGATCGAAATCGGGATCGCCGAAGATGCCGCCCTGAAGACGGAACATGTCCGTGTCGAACGACTGGACCGGATCGCCTGGGTTTCGCGGCGCGGTATGCACTTCCGTGGCGACCTGCACGAACAGCGTCCGGTTGAAACCCGCCAGCGGACCCGTCCCGGTTACCTGCAGTTCGAGCGTCGAAGCGAAACAGTCGCCCTGGCCGCCGAGCGAACCGCCGGGGGCTTCGCACAGGCCCGGCGGGATCGCAACCGAGCAGACCCCGCCGCCATCCTGCTCGCAGATGAAGTCTTTGTGAATGGCGGCTAGCTCGATCGTCGCGCCGAGCGGAAGGCCGTCGATGATGACGTGGACCTCATCGGGGCTGAGGTACTCGCAACCCTGCGGTGGCAGTGTGATCGTGCCGGTGGCGTTGTCCGGAACCACGCACGGATTCGATCCGGCCGCCTCGGGCGATGCGCCGCCCGGCGGTCCTGGCAGTTGAACATGACAGTCGTTAAGCCCAACGCACGCGCACGCACTGACGGTCATCTGACCGGTCAGCGGATCGAACCGCACGCACTTGGGTTGACAGGCGTCGAAGGCGCCGTCCGGGCACGTCACCTGGACGCAGCCGTCTCCGTTCGCCGTCGGCTCGCAGACCGGCGGTGCGCATGTGTTCGGATCGCCGCAGTTGCCGTCGGCTGGCGAACCGCCGAGATCCACGCAGCAGTCGAAGTCGAGCATCGCGCACGTGCCGTCCTCGAAGCAGCACGCCGTGTCGGGGCCGCAGTTGGGCGTCGAGTGAACGACGCCGCCCTGCTCCACACAGCACAGCGGATCGATGAACCCGCAATCTCCGTTGGGCAGGCAGCACTTGGCTGGGAACGAGCAGCCCACACCGGCTGGATTCGGTGTCCCACCCTGCTCCTGGCAACAAACCGGGTCGAGCATCGCGCAGGTACCGTTCGGCAGGCAGCACGCCAGTTCGGGCTGGCAATCCCCCGCATGCCACGTCCCCCCGCAGCAGGCTTGATTCAACATCGCGCACCCGCCGTTTGGACCACAGCACGCGCCGACGGGGCCGCAGTCCGTGTTTGGACCGGACCACAATCCCTGACAGTCGGCTTCGGTCGTAATGGCGCAATCGCCGGCGCTGGTGCAGCACGCACCGGTCGGCGGAGACGGACAATCGCACGTCACGGTCGCGCCAACCGGAACCTGGGACAGCGGGATGTCGCCCGCGCCGGTTGGGTCGCCGTCGATATGAATCTGACACAGCGCCGGCGCACCGGTGCATTGGCCGGGACACCGCAGCAGGTAGTCCACCGGCGGATCGTTGACCGGAATCACGTCCACGGCGCCACATCCACCCGGGACGAAACAGGCACAGGATTCGATGGCAGGTCCGGCGATCCCAGGCAACACCGCCTTCGGCCAGCAAAACTGGTCCAGCGTCGGGTCTGTTATGCAGTCGGTCAGCGCGAGCGGTGCGCACAAATTGTGCCCGAGCGGACACGGATCACCTGGCGGAGGACAGTCGGCGCAGTCGGACACCGGCGTCCCACCCGAGGCCGTGCAGACGTTTGGTGGCAAGTTGGGAATACACCCGTCCGGTGTGCAGCAGCCGCCTTCGCCGACCGGCTGACCGGTCTGCATGCGAACGGTGGCGGTCGTCGATCCGGCCAAGCCGTCGAGCGCGCCGCCAGGCGCACCCGCGAAGTCGATGCGGTAAGTGATGTCGAAGAAGCTGTCGACGTTCCATTCGCCGGTGGGCAACCGGGTCAGCGTGGTCTGTCCAGGACTGGGCAGACCGGCGTTTGAGCCGCCCACGATTTGCAGTTGCTCGAAGTCGGGATCGCCAATGAGTCCGCCTTGCAGCATGAACATCTCGTTCGGAAACGTCTGGACCGGGTCGCCTGGGTTGCGCGGTCCGGTATGGACCTCGCAATGAACCGGAACCAGAAGGTGCCGCTGAAAACCGATCAGATCGCCGGTGCCGTTCAGCATGAGATCGAGCGTCGAGTCGAAGACCTCCACTTCGCCGCCCAGAGAGCCGCCGGGGGAGTTGCAGAATTCCTGCGGAACGCCGGGCTGCTTGCAGATGAAGTCCCTGTGTATCGGGGCGAGTTCGATCGTCGTCCCCGCGGGCAGGCCGTCGATAATGAGGTGCACCTCATCCGGGCTCAGGTAGTCGCAGCCCTCCGGGGGCAAGACGACGGTTCCAGCACCATTGTCCGGTTGGACACATTCCACCGCGCCGACGCCGGTCGCCGACGCCAGCACCGCGCACAAACCCATGACAGACGCCGCGTGCGTCCATCGGAATCCCATCGTCTCGGCTCGCCGTATCATCACATCCTCCGTCCAGGCGACGCTGCGACCAAGCAGGGGCTTGAAGCCCCGGTCGCCGCTGTCACCTCGTTACTGGCCAGGCGCCCGTGTGCTCGCGGGCGCGCAGTCAAACCAATTGCCGCCGCGCGGTCACCGCGCAACGTCCGCCCCGGGCGCGCAGACCGAAACCTTGCGCGCCCACACCAACACTCAAACCACAGATCATCACGGAAATCAGCTTGTTCATCCCCCGCTCGAATTCCAGCCACGCGGCCCGCTGCAAACATCGAGGACCCGCACCAGAATGGTGAACCCACGTGGCCCCCAAAACGGTCGTCTGAGCAACGCGACAACCGCGTGCGGCTCCGTGAGGCATGACGCCTCGCCGGTGCGCGCACCGCCGCCGAATCAAACATCACCGCCGAGCCCCTCCATGCTGAGCATATTCCCGGAGATTCCACGAAGGCAAGCGAAAAGTGCGGCTTTAGCCACTCGAAGTGAATGTCGCCGGGCGACACCACGGCCATCCCGCCAGGTTCTTCCCGAGCCGATGCCCGCTGAAGCCTCGATACCGGACGTTCACGCCCACCGCCAGAGCCGGCGTATCTTCCGCCTCCATGCCACCAGCACCGCCACTTTTCTTCGGGCCGGTTCGAGGCGACTGGCTGCAAGTCCGCGCGCCGGTTAGTCTCCGCATACAACCCGTGGCGGGCGACGGACCGCGTCTGTCGGCGCTCATCGTCCCAGATCCGACCACGGACCCGAAAACTGGCGCTAGCAAGGAGTAAGGTCATGTCGCGCGTTATCCAAACATGGGGTCTGGTCATTCTGCTGTCGGCCACGGTCGCGGTCGCACAGAACGTCCAGTACGAGAAGTACGAACTCGACAACGGCCTGACCGTCATCCTCCACGAGGACCACAGCCTCCCCGTCGCCTGTGTCAACCTCTGGTACTACGTCGCATCCAAAGACGAACCGGAGCGACGATCCGGCTTCGCGCACCTGTTCGAGCACCTCATGTTCATGGGAACCGAGCGCGTCCCCGGGTCCGACTTCGACAACGTCATGGAGGCCGGCGGCGGGTGGAACAACGCCTCGACGAGCGAGGACCGCACGAACTACTTCGAGATGGGTCCGTCCGAACTGCTGCCGACTTTGCTCTGGTTGGAAGCGGACCGGCTGGAGGCGCTTGGTTCTGCCATGACGCAGGAGAAACTTGACAAGCAGCGCGCGGTCGTTCGGAACGAGCGGCGACAGAGCTACGAAAACACGCCCTACGGAAAGGCTGCGCTCAAGGTCTACGGACTCATGTTTCCCAAGGGACACCCGTACAACATCCCGGTCATCGGCACGCATGAGGATCTCGAAGCCGCCACCGTCGACGACGTGAAGAACTTTTTCGCGACGTACTACGTCCCCAGCAACGCATCACTCGTCGTGGCTGGCGATTTCAAACCCGCCGAAATCAAGCCGCTCATCGCGTCCTTGTTCGGTTCCCTGCGGAGAGGATCGGACGTCGTACACGCGAAGGCTGACCCGGTGAAGCTCAACGACGTCACGCGAGTGACAGAGACTGACACTGTTCAATTCGCCCGGACGACGATGGTCTACCACAGCCCGCCCTTCTTTGGTCCCGGCGACGCGGAGATGGACCTTGCGGCTGCGGTGTTGTCGTCCGGGATATCGAGCCGCCTTTATCAGAAACTCGTGTACGAGAGCGAGCTGGCTGTCGACGTCAGCGCTTATCAGTCGTCGATGTTGCTCGGGTCGCTCTTCTACATCGAAGCCACGGCAAAACCTGGCGTCTCGCTGGATACGCTCGAAGGCGTGATCGACGAGGTCGTTGACGAGTTCGCCGCCCACGGGCCCACGGATGAGGAACTCGAACGACAGAAGGCGCGCATCGAATACTCCACCGTATCGCGACTCCAAACCGTACTGGGCAAGGCCAACAACCTGAATCAGTACCAGTTCTTCTTCGGCGAGCCCAATTCGTTCAAACGTGATCTCGATCGCTACCGAAGGGCCAGCCCCCGCGCGGTGCAGCGCTGGGCGCGAACGGTACTCACCCCCAACGCCCGACTCGTGCTGCGAGTGATTCCCGAGCTTGAAGCGGCTGACGCGACCGGTCGAGACCAGCAACCCGCACCCTCGACATCGGGCGACTTCGTCCCGCAAAAACCGGCCACGTTCAAACTCTCCAACGGAATCACGGTCCACCATTGGGAGCGACGTGAGCTGCCGCTTGTCGGGGTAACGACGCTGTTCCGTGCCGGGTCGACGAATGATCCCGACGGAAAGGCCGGGCTGGCGGCGCTCACGGCGGACATGCTCGACGAAGGCGCCGCAGGGCGAAGCGCCATCGAATTCGCCGACGCGCTCGACC
>JAJDDS010000468.1 GCA_029260195.1 Phycisphaerae bacterium | reverse complement strand
CCGTAAGTGCTCGGGAGGAGATTCCCGACGGCGCGATGGTCGCCCCCGCCACAGCAGCCGGAGCGACGTTCTCATGATGGCGGGCCGCATTCCAACCGATGACGGCGATCTCAAGCGCCTGTGCGTCTTCGGCGGCGGAAGCGTCCCCGATCTGACCGCCCGGGTGTGCGATCGCCTGGGCGTCAAGGTGGGCGACGCCGTGATCGACGCCTTTCCCGACGGCGAGACCACGATCAAGCTCGAGGACGACGTCCGCGGCCGGGATTGCTTCATCGTGCAGTCGACGTGCCCACCGGTCAACGACAACCTGATGGAGTTGCTCATCTTCATTGACTCGCTCCGCCGGGCCAGCGCCGACCGCATAACAGCCGTCATCCCCTATTTCGGCTACGCGCGGCAGGACCGCAAGTCGGAGGGCCGCACGCCGATCACCGCCAAGCTCGTCGCGAATATGATCGCGTCGGCCGGCGCTGACCGCGTCCTCGCGATGGACTTGCACGCCGATCAGATCCAGGGGTTCTTCGACATCCCCGTAGACCACCTGACGGCAGCCCCCGTCCTCTGCCGGCATTTCCGGGAGTTGAACCTCAACAACATCGCTTTGGTCTCTCCGGACGTCGGCAACATCAAGACCGCCAACAAGTTCGCCGCCCAATTGGGGGGTGAGCTGGCCGTCATCGACAAGCGGCGCACCGCGGGCGATACGGCAACAGCCGTCAACATCATCGGCGACGTCAAGGGCAAAACCGTCTGCATCTTCGACGACATGATCACCACCGCCGGAACCGCGACGGAAGCCGCACGCCTCGTCCGCGAACACGGCGCCGGGGAAGTCTGCCTCGGCGCTACCCACGCGGTCTTCACCGGCCCCGCATTCGATCGACTGCGCAAAGCCGAACTCAAGCACCTGGTCGTCACCGATACCATCGCCGTCACCGAGGAAGCGAAGAGACGCCTCGGAAATCTGACGATCCTCTCTGTCTCTGACCTCATCGCCGAAGCGATTCGGCGCATCCATCATCACGAATCGATCAGCGCTCTGTTCAAGGAGTACAGCGAGAACACCCAGCGCGGCTAGGGATCACAGAACGCCGATTTGGAGAAATACGGATCATGGAATCAACAACCCTCAAAGCCGAACGACGCACCGACCTCGGGACGTTGCAGTCACGGCGCCTCCGCGAAACCGGACGTCTGCCGGGCATCATTTATGGACACGGCAAGGACCCTGAGGCGTTCTCGGTCTCGGCCCACGACGTCGCGATGGAACTCCAACACGGCGCCCGCATTGTCGCCCTCGACCTCGGCGGAGCGTCCGACCAGTACCTCATCAAAGAAATCCAATACGACCATCTCGACCGCTATCCGATTCACATCGACCTTGCCCGCATCGACATGAACGAGCGCGTCCAGGTCAAGGTCGCGGTCGAACTGCGCGGCACGCCCCAAGGGCTCCACGAGGGCGGCATCCTCGATTCCCTCATGGATTCCATCGAGATCGAGTGCCTCGCTTCGCAGATTCCCGCCACCCTGCACCCGAGCGTCGCGCATCTCGGTGTCGGCGAATCGCTGCTGGTCAAGGATATCGAACTGCCGGATGGGGTCACCTCCATCTCGAACCCCGACGACAAGGTCGCCATGGTTCACGTCCTCGCTACCAAGGCAGCCGTCGAGGACGCCGAAACTGAAGAAGACGCGGGGCCCGCACAACCCGAGCGCATCGGTCGCGTGGCTGAATCCGAAGAGGACAACAAAAAGAACGATTAACTGTGAGCCGTCTCCGTGAAACTCATCGTCGGCCTCGGCAATCCCGGATCGAAGTACGTCGGGACCCGGCACAACGTCGGTTTCGACGTCGTCGATACGCTGGCGCGCCGAGCTGCCATCGATTTATCGCGGGAGAAGTTTCACGCAGGGTATGGCGATGGGATGGTCCGTCAGGAACGCGTCGTCCTCCTCAAGCCGACCACCTTCATGAACCGAAGCGGCGACGCTGTACTCGCCGCCGGGCGATTCTATCGACTCGAAAAGGAGGATCTGCTGGTGGTCCTCGACGACTTGGCGCTGCCCCTGGGCCAGATTCGCGTACGACCGCAAGGGTCGGCTGGGAGCCACAATGGGCTTCAGAACATCATCGACCGGATCGGGTTTCACGATTTCACGAGGCTGCGGGTCGGCATCGGCCGGCCCCTGGGTATCCCAGCCAACTTCGTCCTGACCCGGTTCGCCGAGGACGAGCGACCCCTTATCGAGAAAGCGACCGACACCGCCGCGGACGCCGCGGAGTGCTGGTTGACCGACGGACTCGAAACCGTCATGAACAAGTACAACCGGAAAACGGAAGAGCAAACCGAACCCGAATGAACACCCCGCCGACTCGAGCGGGTATCACGCATCCTGGAGGTATGGACCGTTGAGACAATACGAAGCCATGTTTATCTTCGACGCGACCTTCGCCGCCGACTCAGGCAACGTCGACAACGAAGTCGGACGACTCATGGAACGCGCCGGCGCCGAGATCATCGTCAGCCGGAAATGGGAAGAGCGCAGACTCGCCTTTGACATCAAGAAACGAAAACGCGGCTGCTATGTGCTGACCTACTTCCGCGCCGATCCCGACCGCATCGCCGGGATCGAGCACGACGTGGCGCTGTCCGAGAAAGTCCTCCGCGTGTTGATTCTCAACGCCGAGGGACTCTCGCGGGAGCACATGGAATCCAAGTACCCCGCAAAACCGGCGGAGCGCGTCGAGCCCGCCGTCGCCGAGGCTCCCGCCGCCGAAACGAAGGGGGACGGCGCGACGGCGAAGGCGCCCGAGCCGGCAGGCGACACCACGGAGAAGAAACCGGAAACGGCGGAAAACGCCGCCGTCGCCGTTGTCGAGGAACCCGCGCCGGCGGATACCGCCGAGTCAGCCCCTGCGGACGACGACAAGCCCGCAGAGTAGTTGCCGAGACCGTCGAACCGGAGACCGTACCATGGCCAATTACAACCGTATCATCCTCGCCGGAAACCTGACCCGAGACCCCGAACTGTCCTACACGCCGTCCAACACGGCCGTCTGCAAGTTCGGTCTCGCCGTCAACCGGACCTGGACCAACAAGCAGACCAACCAGAAGCAGGAAGAGACCATGTTTGTGGATTGCACGGCTTGGTCACGGTCAGCCGAGGTCATCAACGAATACTGCCGCAAAGGCAAACCGATCCTGATCGAGGGGCGGCTTTGCTACGACACGTGGACCAGTCAGGAAGGCCAGAAACGCAGTAAGCACAGCGTGACCGTCGACACGTTTCAGTTTCTTGGCGGCCGGGACGGCGCAGCACCGAGCGGACCTGGAACGGGGGGGCGACCCGCCGTCGCGAGCGCGCCGCCGAGCCAAGCGAGCGAGCCGGGCGACGTGCCTTTCTAGACGGTGCGCATGGTTGGAGCGGGAAGCGTGCCGAAATTCACAGAATCGCCTGCCATTATAGGGTCATCCATCGCGGCTGTTTGCGGAGTGCATTGCCCTTGTGGATGAATGCATTCGCGACGTCGAGTCGCGCGACCGAAAAAACGCCGATGCCCTCAACCGGGGATCGGTATATGATGCCACCCGCCGCGAAGGGCTCGAATGGTAGCCGCGCCGCGGACCACAGAGATCGAGGAACGAGACAATGAAACTGCTGCTTACAAGA
>JAJDDS010000467.1 GCA_029260195.1 Phycisphaerae bacterium | reverse complement strand
CCACCGTCCAACGGCGGGACGATTCTAGACGATCTCTCGATTCATTCAACAACAATGTCAACGCCAAAGATTTGCCACGCCAAAGCCACCCTATGAATTGTCCGCAACCTCCTTGTTTGCAGAAAGTTAGCATCGCGTGTTAACCTGGGCAATCTCTGTTGAATTCCAGAACCACGGGCTCTGTTTTATTTTCCTGGAGCCGGATCAACGCCGCGCCCACCCTCCTCGACTCCCCGCGTCACTGTTGGATTCTCGCGTGATTCCGCTCAGGGCGTGCAGGAGATGCTGCACGGTCCCGACGTGATCATTGGCGGACTGTCCCAGTTGATGTTTACTTTGGCGCGGTCCGAGTCGGCGCCACCTCCGTCCCAGTTCCAATCCACAAGAATGTCGCAATTGACATCACCAATGCAGGAGCAGAACGCGAAGTTGAACCGAGCGACGTCGGGTATCTCATCCCCGTCCCCGTTCCCGTTGAAATCGCCGTAGAGCGTGGGCACGAGTTTGGTGACCGATCCGCCGCCCAGTACGGTCCCGTCGTTCGTGAACTTACCCGTGTAATAGACATTCAGGTTGTCAGTATCGAGCGTACTTCCGGACGTCACCACCAAGTCGGTTGCGTACAGGGCCTCAGGGATTTCGTCTCCGAGGCAACTCGATCCAGCACATGTGATCGGGGTGCTCGTCTTCTGGTTCCAAAGGGTCGCCGCCTGCGGGGATTCAACAGTGACCGTTTGCCAGCGACGCACACAGGGAGAGTCAACGAACAAAACCTCGTCTGGATTGCATCGTTCGCAATCGGGGCCAAAGACCTCCAGGATTGGCCCGAAAGTGTACGGACCAATCTCAAGCGTCACCCCTTCCGCATCACATCGCTCACCAGCGGTCCCTCCGCGAAGGAGGCCATCAAGTCGGCCTCCGGCAAGTCAGCCGAATCGTCCAGTTGGTACCAAACCATCTCCGACTCGTTGTTGATGGCTGGGTTCCACTGGATGGTGTCGTCGTCGCTGATCTTGCGGATGCGCCCATTGGAGAACAGGTGCAGATCCCAAACCTCCGTCCCGGGGATGAACTTGCCGGACCCGACCTCCGATTTGTCGTTGATGTCCGGGACCGAGTGCTGCATGTCCGGATCATCCGTCAGGCGCACAAGCTCAAACCCCGGGGGAATCCCTTCGACGATCTCGATCTCGCCCCCGCGCGTCGAGGAACCTGGCGTCAGCACCACCACCGTGGCGAACAGGAATGCGAAGACGAGCCTGACGATCGAGATGCCTCGCATGACGTTTCTCCGACGACTCGGTCCAACGACGCGATTCGTCAAGTGTATTATACCCCCCCCCTTCTCAATTTCAAGGCACCCTTTTTCTCTCAATTGTGGCCGACAATCCGGCGGGTGGAAGCATCGCGATTGCGTAAGTTTCTCCGAATGCGCGGCTTAGCACTGCGGCGCAATGTCGCACCCTACTGGCATTCGCGGGGCGCGATGCGCGGCATTTCGCCGTTGAGGAACCGGATGTCCGCTCCCTCACGGTCGCGGCTCTGTTGACTTTGCGCTGTACCCGTAAGCGCGACCGACGCTCGCGGGGAGCCCCCCGAACACCCCAATGGAAAAGCGTATCCCGCGACTGGAATCACTCGACCTCCAGTAGTTTCCGCAGAGCGCGCTCGCTGACGCGGTGGCGGCTGACCTCTTGGCCGTTGAGATGGACAACGGGAATGTCGTTGCAGTAGAGCGCGTACCAGCGCGACTGTCCGGAGTCGGTGATATCAATGCGCTCGAGCTCGAACTCAAACCGTCGCCGCAGTTTATTGACGACAAACCAAGCGGCGTCACACAGTGGGCAGTCGTCTTTGGTGAAAAATGTGATCCTGTTCATGCGTTCGGGTCGATCAGTGCCTTCACGACGCGGCCACTGGCGACGTGGTCGAGGGCTTCATTGGCCTGCGATAGTGCGTACCGATCCAGCTTCATCCGGGACCAGGGCTCTGACCGCTCGGGGTCTGCCATGATCTGAGCGCCGCGATAGAAATGCGAGAAATCCGACCCCCAGCAGCCACGGACATCGAGGTGTTTCTTGTTAAGGTCCAGGTGCGGATTGAAGTGGACGTCCCCGTGGTCGGTGTATTGTCCAACGATGACCACACGCCCGGCGTCGCGCGTGAAGCGCATGGCTTGTACGACCGCAACCGGGGCGCCGGTGGCTTCTATCGTGACGTCGGCACCGCGCCCGCCGGTGTGTTCGAGTATCCACCGGTGTCGGGCATCGTCGTCGTGCGATTCGATGTTGAGTGTGAGGTCAGCCCCGACGGCGCGTGCGGTTTCGAGTCGGTGCGACGGCGCCGCGACGCAAAGCACGCGTAACGCGCCGCGCATCCGAGCGAAGATGACGGCTGACAGCCCGACGGGACCGGCCCCGAGCACGAGAGCAGTGTCACCTATTGACACTTCGGCGCGGTCTACGGCGTGCAGCGCTGTCGGGAGCCCACATCCGCCGGACATGAACGTCTCGAAGTCGACGCCTTCGAGGCGAATACAGCGTGTGTCGGGTTTGATGTAGAGCTTCTGTGCCCATCCACCCGTCAGGCCGTCGTCGAGGCCGTAGGTAATCCCGTAGACCTTTCGGTGCGGACAGCGGGTTGTGGCCTTGGCGACGAGGCAGTGGTAGCAGGCGTTGCAGGTTCTGTGGACGTCGAGAAAGGTGACGCGGTCGCCCTCTTGGAAGGGGTGCCCGTCGACGTCGAGCAACGTGCCTCGAATCTTGGAGAGCCGACCGGCGGATACGTGCCCGGGGATGATCGGATAGGGGACTCCGGCGAGCCGGCCTTGCTGGAGATAGACGTCGGTCCCGCAGACTTCGGATACCTCGACATCGAGCAGGGCTGAGTTGGGTTCGAGTTGTGGCTCGGGGATTTCGCGTACTTCCACGGGAGCGTCGGGGGCGGGCATGACGGCTGCGAGGATTTTGGGCATCGGTCGAATTCCTTTGGGGTTTCGGTTTGGCGGTGAGTATAGGGGAGGCCGGAAGATCGCGGGATCGGCTGAGGTCGGAAAACCGGGGAACTGAGGCCGGGGCGGGGACCGTCGAGAACGAACGCGGCGACGGCGGCGACGCATGCCACTGGTGGGCTCGGTTGGCGCCGGCTCGACCTGCGACGGGGGTGACACGGGAGTGAAACATCGATTTCTTGCACGTGGGGTGAGCTTTGCGGGCGGGGGACGGTGGAATTTGGTGTCGTTTGGCGCCGGCACCGTGGGTTCGTTTGGCGCTGGGACGGGGCGCGGATTCCGCGTGCGGATTGTCCGACTGGGGTGCGGGTTGGGTGTCGATGGTCCACACCTTAACAACGCGCGGGGTGATCTGTGCATTTTTGAGAATCGGCGCGCGCCGCCGTGCTGGCCTGGAATCGGGGGTCGGGAAGACGCGCGGGAACGGCAGGTGGGTCAGCCAATCCCCCCGGTTCCCGGGCGAGACTCTCGCGCCGCTCGCAGAGATCATCCCCACCGCGATGCTGCGGAGGCAGCTAAGACCGCGACGGGGCGGAGTGGCTGCGGGTCTGGCTAGCCGGCGAACGGCGCGGGGTCGATCAGGTCCAATTTGCCCTTGGCCTCTTTAAACTCTTCTGCGGTGGGCAGCGAGTCCTTCTGCGTGTCGATGACCGGCCACTCGGCGGCGTACTTCGAGTTGATATCGAGGTACTCGGACCACTCATCCGGGAGATCATCCTCGGTGACGATGGCTTGGACGGGGCACTCGGGGACGCAGAGGCCGCAATCGATGCAGGTCTCTGGATCGATTACGAGGAAGTTCATCCCCTCGTGGAAGCAATCCACGGGGCAGACCGCGACGCAATCGGTGTACTTACAATTAACGCAGGGCTCACCTACGACATGGGTCATCTTCTTTACTCCCGCTCGTTTGGCGTAACACGTCAGGGCGCATAACGTCCGGTGAACGCCCACATTTGTCAACCGCCAAATCAGTGCAAATATTCGATAGGGGGATCGGCCTTTTCGCGTCCGGACTTTCCTTGCCGTCGCGCGGCGGTC
>JAJDDS010000466.1 GCA_029260195.1 Phycisphaerae bacterium | reverse complement strand
GGCGGCCCGGAAGGTGCGGATGTCGATTCGCTCAACGTCCCCCCCAACGATTCGCCCGGGACTATTACAAACGTTGCAAACCTAATTTACCTCGACCTCGACAATCTGCACGACGTGCTCGGGATCACCCAGCTCTCGCGGGTCATCATCATCGACGGCGATGGCGGAGGCGACATCGACGCCATCGAAGTCTTCAACCTCGCCCCAGAGTTTTATTGCAGCGACGGAACGCAGGATCCTGACGAACTCTGTGATGACGGTGACGCCATCGACGGCGACGGCTGTGACAGCAATTGCACGCCAACCGGTTGCGGAAACGGCATCGTCACCGCCGGCGAGCAGTGCGACGACGGCAACACGGATCCCGGAGACGGATGCGACGCCAACTGCATGATTGAATCCGTTCTCTGCGGAAACGGCAGCCCCGATCCCGGAGAGGACTGTGACGAAGGCGGCATTGATACGGTCACTTGCGACAGCGACTGCACGTTCGTGCTGTGCGGCGACAACCACACGAACCTGGCCGCCGGCGAGCAATGCGACGACGGCGGAGTCGTCCCCGGCGACGGGTGCGACGCGAATTGCAACGTCGAATTCTGCGGCGACGGGATCACGAACAACGTGACCGAAGAGTGTGACGACGGCAACGCCAACAACAACGATGACTGCATCGATAACTGCATGAACGCCGTATGCGGCGACGGATTCCTCCACAACCAGCAGTCCGGAACAGAGCAGTGCGACGAGGGCGATACGATCCCCGGCGACGGCTGCGACGCAAACTGCCAGATCGAGGTCCCCGGTTGCGGCGGTCCCCAAGATTGCATTGATGGGTTGCCTTGCACCCTTGACGTCTGCAACGGCGATGGGACGTGCTCGAACCCGATCGACGACACCGGGGCCGTCTGTCGGGCGGCTGCGGGCTTCTGCGACATCGCGGAAGTCTGCGACGGACTCAACACATCGTGTCCGATCGATACATTCGACGCCGCCACCGAATGTCGTCCCTCCGCCGGCCAATGTGACCCAGCCGAAACGTGTGACGGAACCGGTCCGGATTGTCCGGCTGACGTGTGTGAGCCACCGATGACCGTGTGCGATTTCGTGGGCATCGGGGACGGCATCTGTGTCGCCGGCGCGGGAGGCTGCGAATGCACGGAAGCGGGCGTCTGCGTCGTGGACACCGACTGCGATGACTTCAACCTGTGTACCGTCGAGTTCTGTGAAAACGGGGGTGTCTGTGTGGACAAAACGCTCCTCCAGTACGGCGATATCAACAACGATGGGTTCGCCAATACCGACGATCTCAACTGCATCCTGGATTCACTCTCCGCGAACGGACCGGGCACGCTGTCCTGCTGTGACCGGACGCTCAACCCGAGTTGCAACTTTGCGGACATCCTCCCGACGGCGGACTTCCAGAAACGCGACATTGCTCCATGCCCGACGCAACTTCCGGCACTCGATCCAAACAACATGGGTGACGGGTTCGTCAACACGGATGACTTGAACGCGATCCTGGATGTGCTTGCCAGCGACCCGCTTGGAAATATCGATCCGTTGTGTACAGCCTGCAACAACCCGCCGCCAACCGCTGGCCCGTAAGCCGGCGGGACGCGACCGCGACTGACGCCGACGCGCATGCGAGGTCGGCGGCGCGCACAGCAGTGCCCCATTCTTCGCGTCACCGCCCAACGCGCCTTCTGGAACTACAAGCGCCTGGTGACGCGAAGTGTGGGGGAATGCGTGGTTGCGCGCGCATTCGTCTCCCACTCGCCGCCTAATCTGTCATGCTCCCCAACGTACGCGCCGGGGGTCGCCTGCGTTGCCGCCGACCCCCGCGTCAACTAAACTCTGCGCGCCGTCGTTGACGCTGGAGTTTCGTTGAACATGACCGACGCGTTCAAGCCGTTCGACCAAATGACACCCGAGGACTACGCAGCCATCGGCCTGCGCTGCGGGCTTGAGGTGCATCAGCAACTCCTCACCGGTCGAAAGCTCTTCTGCCGTTGCCCGGCGGGCCGATTCGGCGACGAATACGATGCTGAAGTCCTGCGCCACATGAGGCCGACGCTGTCGGAACTGGGCGAGTACGACGGCACGGCGCTGATGGAGAGGAAGACCAAGAAGAACATCCACTACCGCATCCATCACGCCACCGTCTGCACCTACGAAATCGACGACACGCCGCCGTTCTTCCCCGATCAGAGTGCCATTGACATCGCCCTGGAAATCTCGCTGCTTCTCGGGCTCAACATCGTCGGCGAGATGCACATCGCCAGAAAACAATACCTGGACGGCTCGATTCCCGCTGGTTTTCAACGAACCGCCATCCTGGGAGTCACCGGGTCGATTCCGTACAAGGATCGGACGATCGGTATCCGCCAGCTTTCACTCGAGGAAGACTCCTGCCGCGAGGTGTCCGATGTCGGCCACGAACGCGTCCTGCTCACCGATAGGCTGGGCATGCCGTTGATCGAGGTCGTCACCGAGCCGGACATGCGCACGCCGGACGAAATGGCGGAGGTCTGCCAGATCGTCCGTATGCTCTGCCGGAGCACCGGCAAGGTGCGAACGGGATATGGCGCGGCGCGGCAGGACGTCAACGTCAGCGTCAACGGCGGCACACGCATCGAAATCAAGGGTGTACCGCAAATCCCCCGCATCCCGCTGTTGGTCTACAACGAAGCCAGGCGCCAGTGCGCCCTGCTGGCGATCCGCGATGAACTTGCGAAACGCAGCATCACGGCGGACACGATCCGATGGAAGTCGCAGGACGTGACCCGAATCGTCGCCAGAACGCACTATCAGCCAATCCGAGAAGCCGTCGACGCGGGGCATGTCGTCAAGTGCGTGGTGCTCGACGGATTCGCCGATCTTCTGAACGAGACGACCCAGGAACACACCGCCTTCGCCAAGGAGTTTTCCGATCGCGTTCGGGTCATCGCTTGCCTCACACGACAGCCCAACATCATTCACTCGGACGCATCCTCCGAGACGCTGGCCGTTCGCGATTGGAAGGAACTCCACCGGCGAACCAAATCCGGAGAAGGCGACGCGCTCATTCTCGTGTGGGGGAGCGAGCCCGATACCGAGACTGCCTGCCACGAGATCGCGATTCGCGCAACCGAAGCCACCCGGGGCGTTCCCGCGGATACGCGGCAAGCGCTCAAGGACGGGACCAATGGGTTCGAGCGCGTGCTCCCCGGGGCTGAGCGCATGTACCCCGACACGGACCTCCCGCCAATGGTGATCGAGGAGGCCCGCCTGGCACGGATTCGGGCGCAGCTACCCGAACTCGTCTGGGAGCGCGAGGCGCGCTATCGAAAGCTCAGTATGCCAGAGGAGACGATCGCAGCGCTCTGCGCCCGTGGGCGAGCGGACCTGTTCGATCGATTGACAAATGACCTCGGTGTCGACACGACGTTCGCGGCGGTCATTCTGACACAGTGGCTCAAGGCGCTCCGGCGCCGCGGGCTCGATCCGTCGGATCTCCGCGATGACGATCTGTTTGCGGTGTTCGAGGCACACGCGCGAGGGGAGTTGGGTCGCGAGGGCGTTCGCCTGGTAATCGCGCGGGCGCTGGCAACGCCGACCGAAGTGGACCAGGGCGTTTCGGGCGTGGCGGCGGAGTTGCGTGAGATCGCCGGGAACGCCATGGATGACCGCGAGATCGAGAATCGCATCGACCACGTGATCAGCGCCGCCGACGGCGCTCTGTTTCCCGATGTCGTGACGAAGCACCGGTTCCTGATGGGTCGATTGGTACGGCAGTTCGCGGGTCGGGTGGACGGCGCGCGTGTGGACACCATGTTGGCGGCGGCGCTGGACATTGGTAAGGGCGGCGCGCGGCGGGAGCTGCGGGCATGAGCGAGGCCGCGCGCAAAGGCTATCGCGGGGTGGGGCGGGCGGCGCTCGAACGGTTCGGGGTCGGCGTCTGGAGCGATGTCGAGGTGGCCTCGACCGGCGGGCAGTTCAAGGGGTTGATCCTGCCGCGATCTGAGACCGCCGACGACAAGCACATCGTCTTGAAACTCGACAGCGGCTACAACATCGGCATCGCAGCCGAATCGATCACCGGGATCATCGAAACCGGGCGGCGCGACGTTCAGTACAAAATCCCCGAGAAGGAATTCCCCGTCGATCCGAACAAGCCGAACGTGCTGCTGTTGGGCACGGGCGGGACGATCGCCAGCCGGTTAGACTATCGCACCGGCGCGGTGATACCAGCCTTCTCGCCTAGCGAGTTGTACGGATCGGTACCCGAGCTGGCTGACGTCTGCAACCTCCGGACCGAGAAACTGTTCGGCGTCTTCAGTGAGAACATGGGCCCGACCGAGTACGTCGCGCTCGCGAATCGAGTCGCGGCGGGCATCGAAGAGGGCGTCGACGGAATCGTGATCGGGCACGGAACCGATACCATGCACCATACGGCCGCCATCCTCACCTTTATGGTTCAGGATCCACCGATCCCGATCGTCATGGTCGGGTCGCAACGATCGTCGGACCGCCCGTCTTCGGACGCAGCCATCAATCTGATCAACGCAGCCTGGACGGCGGGGCACGGGAATATCGCGGAGGTGGTGGTGTGCATGTTCGGTCCGACGTCTGATCAGTACGGCATCCTGCATCGGGGCACGCGGGTCCGGAAGATGCACTCGAGCTACCGCTCGACGTTCCGGACGATCGGTGACATACCTTTGGCACTCGTGGATTCGGACGGCGTGCGGACCCTGCGCGACGACTATTGCCCGCGACGAGCCGATCGAAACGTGACCATCAACACCGCCTTCGAGCAGCGCGTGACCTTTCTGTACTACTACCCGAACATGAAGCCGGACATCGTCGATGCGATCGTCGACCGAGGGTACCGCGGGATCGTGATCGCGGGGACCGGGCTGGGACACATCAACCGGCCGTTGTACGACGCCGTCCGCCGCGCGACCGAAGCGGGCGTGCATGTGTTCATGACCGTGCAAACCTTGTGGGGGTACACACAGATGTACGTCTACGAGACCGGCCGGGAGATCATGGAGCTGGGCGTGACACCGGCTGCGAATATGCTGCCGGAGGTGGCGTACATGAAACTGTGCTGGGCGTTGGGGCAGAGCGACGATCGTGACGAGGTTCGCCGAATCATGTTGACGCCGGTGAGCGACGAGACCACCGAGCGCGAGCCGTACAACGGATACCTGGTGTTCCAAGGCGCGGTGCCCGAGGTCCAGGAGTTCCTGCGCACGATCAAGCGGTAACGGGGCGTGTCGCCTCAGTCACCCGGCGACGAGGCGCCTACGGGGCGAAATCGTCGACTCGGGTGTATCCGTCGGGGAGTTTGAACTTCATCGCGTCCTTCTCGAGTTTGGGGTCGACGACGAGGTTCTTGACGGTCTTGACGAAGGCGCCCTTCTTGCCCTCTCGATCGGTGAACACATCACGCCGGGCGCGGGGGAGGAAGTCCTTCTTCGAAAAGCACCAGACGGCTTCGCCGCGCCCCCCGGCGTAGTGGACGTGGATTTCGTAGCAGTCCACTCCCTCGACCGTCTTGGAACCGATGAGTTCCTTCTTGTCCGCGTTGAGTTCATCGGAGAAGGGCGCGGGATGGACGAACTCAGCCATCGCAGCTCGGAAGAGAATGCGACCGGCGCTTCCGACGACCTGCGGATCCATGTCGACGTAGGCTTTCTTCTCGTCATGATCGATGAGGTAGTAGTTCTCCCCATCGCCGCCGGCGGTGATGCGCTTCGTTTCCTCGGAGCCGGGGCGCTTGGTGGTCACGTCCTGGCGGAAGATTGGCGAGGCTGCCGGGTCGCCAGAGCCGACGGAAATCATGGTTCCGTCAATCGCGGGCACACGGGCTTCGGCGGCGCCTTCGCCGCGCAGGGAGACTTCGTACTTGGCGGATTTGACCGCTTTGGTGGCGGCGTCGGCCTTCTTGAGAATCTCGACGGGGTCTGTAAGGTCGGCGCCGGTCGCGTCGAGCGAGGTTATCGCCAGGATCAACGTCAGAGAGGTCATGCGTTTCATCTCGAGTACTCCTCGGCTGGTGTGTTGATGTGCGCTCCGCTTCGCGGGTATCGATGATAGCGTGGTGACGGCGCGTACTCCACAGGGTGTGCGCGTTAGTTCTGTGTGGAGTTGTCAGGGGCGACCGATGGGTGGGGTTCGGGATCGACGGATCTGGTTTGCGCAAATAGAAACGCCCGGCGGATATCTGTAGATCCACCGGGCGTTTATGTATCAAGAAACAGGTTTGTCGTCGGGCGTCGGGTTTCCCCGATGCGCGCATCTCGAACAAGTCGAGACACCGGTCGTGCGCTGACCTAACACGGCGATCGCCGAAGCGACCACCGGTCTAGATAATCCTCTAGAAAGGAGGTGATCCAGCCGCAGGTTCCCCTACGGCTACCTTGTTACGACTTAGTCCCAGTCACCGAACTCACCGTCGACCGCCGCCTCCCTTGCGGGTTAGCTAAGCGGGCTTCGGGTGCTCCCAGCTTCCATGACTTGACGGGCGGTGTGTACAAGGCTCAGGAACACATTCACCGCGTCGTGGCTGATACGCGATTACTAGCGATTCCGACTTCATGGAGTCGAATTGCAGACTCCAATCCGAACTGAGGCCCGCTTTTTGCGATTTGCTCCACCTCGCGGTATCGCGTCGCTCTGTACGGACCATTGTAGCACGTGTGAC
>JAJDDS010000465.1 GCA_029260195.1 Phycisphaerae bacterium | reverse complement strand
GTTCCCCGCGGCGACCGACGAAGATGGCGCCTTCGAGCGACGGCTTGCCGATTTCCGTGATGTTGATCGTCCCGTTGACGACATTGGACCCGAGGATCAGATACACCTGCCCGGCGTTTTCGAGGCGGTCGCGGTGATCGGAGACGTTGTCGGGGATGCCCTGTGGGCCGGTGAGGTCGTCGGCTTCGCTCCCGCCGGTGTGGTCGAGATCTAACCCGAAGGTGGTGAGGCCGTCGTTCAGGTCGAACGGGTTGTTGTCGAACCTCGGCGTGGAAGTCGGTGCGGAGACGAGCAGGTCGTTCTTTCCGTCGCCGTCGACGTCCCCGGCGTTCGCGACGTTGAAGCCGAACTGCCCACCGAACGTATTGCCGAAGAACTGGCTCGGATCGCCCTTGATGCGGGCGCCGAGTCCCTGGGCAAGCAGCGCGTCGACGCTCAAGCCGCCGCCCGGCGACGAGAGATCGGTTCCGCCGAAAATGATGATGACTTCACCCATGTTTTGATCGGCGCCGGGCGCGCCGACGATGATGTCGTCGACCCCGTCCCCGCTCAGATCGACGTCTACCGCGATGCTGCTGCCGAACGCGGACTGAGCGTGTCCACGAACGAACGCGCCGTCGAGGCGTTCGGGGTCGTTCGTATCGAACGTGACTTTCTCCAGGATATAGTCACCCTCAACCTCGTCGGCGCGACGGTAGATCAGGTAAACCGCCCCAGCATCGCCGTCATCCCGCGGCGCGCCGACCGCGATGTCGGGAACACCGTCGCTATTGGAATCGGGGATACCGACAACGTTGCGGATGTTCTGGCCGGACCTGCCGACGATCGTCAGCGAGGCGTTAGGCGTTTCGCGGACTAGTTGATTCTGCGCATCGAAAAACTCTCCGCGTCGCTCAGGACGCGCGACGTCCCCCTCCTCAAGCGTCATGAATGGGGGATTCGGCATGCCGCAGTGGCTGCGCTCGCCGACGATGTACTGATGCGGTTTGGGAGGGACGTGGCCGTTCGGCGACGTCTCCCAGTAGTTCAGGTGACCAAACAAGTAAGCAACGCCCGAATCGGGGATAGTTCCGCAGACACCGGTGTCACCGCACGAACCGGAGACGCCAATGACGCATGGGCTGCCCGTATCGGGACAAACGCCCTCCAACGGTGGTGCGGCGAGGGTCCCCAAGCCGGGAGTCTCCTGAATGCTGCCGCTACGCGTCGGAGCGCTGACCACCAGGAAGAACTCGCCGGGGTCGTTACCCCGAATCATGCTGACGGACGTTCCGAAACGGTCGTCGACGCTCCGCCCTATCACGCGGGCGCCGCGCGGGTCGATGGGGTTATTGAAGAGGGAGCTGGCTGCACTCACCTGGACGTCGCTTGGGTCGTAGATGCGATCCGGGTAGTACCCCGACCCGATCGACAGGTCGAGCGTGTCGCCGAAGCAGCAAACCTGATCGGCGGGTGCGGGGAGGGGACAATCTGTACTGAACAGCGGGCATTCAGCCGACTGAGCGCAGTTGCAGGACACCGCGGGGAACCCCCCGGGCTGGGAGTCAAACAACGCGAAGCAACCGCCGTCGGCGAGCGCTACGTTCGGGCACCCCGTCTCAGCCGGAGGCGTCGGCAAGCCGGTAATTGGGTTCACCGGAATGCTGAAATTTGCGGGGCAGTCGATCGGGGCGCTGCACGCACCGCTGAAGAACTCAATGAAATCGATGGGGTAGGGCGGGGCGAGAATCGCGTTGAAGCCGAAGCTCGGTTCAATCCAAGTATCCGCGAAGTCGTCCGTTTCCGGGTCCGACGGCGTTCCCGTGCAGCTGCTGCATTCGCCGAGATCGTCCCCGTCAGCCACTTCGCCCTCCTCAAAGGACTGCATATCGACGTACCAACCGTGGACAGGGGGCAACGGAGATTCCATGGAGAAGGCGCCGCCGGACAGCTGCTGGCATGGATCTTGCCCATAATCCCCGTGGGTTGCGGGCTCGTTCTCGGGCTCGGGCACGGGGAAGTTGGCCCCGTATCGGATCTCTTGCAGGAATCGTTGGCCCACCTGGTCGAGTCCGATGGTGCTGCCGGTGGTCAGGTTCTGGAGCGTGGTAGTCTCGCTGCTGACGATCACGACGCCGCCGCGATTGAACTGGCCTTCGCGGTCGAGCCAGTTGTTGGCGAACGGGGCCAATCGGCCGGCGGAGTCGACCAGCGGAACGCCGAACACGAGTTCCGCGTCTCCATCCCCGTCGACGTCGGGCACGAACAGCACGGCGGTCATTCCGTCCGTATTGGATGCCGTCACGTTGATCTGCTTGACCCCGGTGAAGACGACACCTGGGAGTAGGTTGGAGCTGACCGAGTTGAGATTGAACGTTCCCACGCGACGCCCGGACGAGCCCGCGATCAGGTACGCTTCGCCGATGCCGACACCGGTCGGGTTAACGAACGCCGGCTTCCCGTAGCGCGCAACGACCACCAGGTCTTTGATCCCGTCCCCGGTGATGTCCTCGCCGCCCGCGAAGATCGATCCGGCGTTGTCTTCGGGCTGGACGCCTTCCAGGATCATTCCCGCCAGAGGGGATCCCGTGCTGCCTGCGGGCGGGTCAATGTTGCCGAGCCAGAACGTCTGCGGCAAGGTCGTCCGGCGAATCCGGAAAGTGGTGTAAGCCACGACCGTCGCGTTCACTCCGTCGTTGATGGCGGCTCCGATGTAGGCCAACTCGCCGGGATCGAGCACTTCCGCGCTGAGCGTTACCGACGTCACGGACGAAAACGTCGTCGCCACAATCTGGTTACTTTCGTTGGGATCGAGCTGATTATCGTCATCCAGGAACAGGACGATGCTGTCGTTCTGGGGGTTTTCCTCGTTGATCATCGCGTTGATCGTGACCACCACCTGGTCGCCGGGGAACAGGGTGCGGAAATTGACGTTGGGATCCTGCGGGGCTGGGATGGAGACCGCGATGGACGGCGGGCTGGCGTTGCCGGGTGCCTCAACGAACGTCGCGGTGATCGACACCGAGGCAGCCATTCGTACCTGAATCGTAGTGCATTTCGTAATGGGCGTGACGGTGCAGTTGGCGCCGGCGGACTCGATGAATTCGACGTCGCCGACCCATTTGTCAAATTGCTTTCCCGGTGGGACGACGGCTGACACCGTCACCAATTCGCCGCGGTCGTACGTCGCGGATCCGAGGCCGCCGACGACGGTGAGATCGACGCGGTCCTCGTCCTCATCGGCACCATTGTCGTTGTCGTTGCCGTTTCCGTTGTCATTGCCGTTGTCGTTGTCGTTGTCGTTGTCGTTTCCGTCATCCAGCGCGTCGCCATTGTCGTTGGCGTTTCCGTCATCGATCGTGCCGTCGGGTGTGTTGTCGAACAGGGAGACGAACACCGCTGTGATAGGCCGGTCCGTGTCGCCCGCGACCGTCGCTACATTTCCGGCTGCGCCGACGCCGATCCACCGATCGAATCGCCAGTCGGCGGCTGCGATGGCCGTGAGGGTGGCGAACAACCCGTTGTCTCGGCAATCAATGGTGACCTCGCCTTGGCCTTCGGTCAGCACCTCGATGTCGCACGCACCCGCGGGTACCGGCGCGGTCGCGCCGCCCTCCACCGCACCGGTGTCGGACAGGTCGACGGGGCATCCGGCTGCGAAGACGAGCACAGCAGCTAGGCTGAGAGAGGACAACAGGTTCAACTTGGAAATCTTCATGGAAAGCACCTCTTGGCATTGAGTGGACCGCGGAGGACTCGGTTCGTCGCCCCACGGAATCCACGCTCGCCTAAGCTCTTACCTCTCAGGACTTTATCAGCACAGCCCCCGCGCAAGCGAACCGGATCCGTCGCGAGCCGACGCGATCTGGACGACACGGGCCTTGTGTCACGATATTGCGTAAGCGCGGCAATATCAACTGCCTAATAATAACCCCGAACGAGTGTCCCCTTGAGGTGCGTCGCCGACGATATCGGACCCTGTGGCCCGAACCGGCGCGACGCCGCCTCGTGAACGGTGGTGGGGTGTCACTCCCGCAGGGCTCGATAAGCCCGTTGCCGCTGTTGTGTGGTCAACGCGTTTGGCATAACCCGATCGGCTGATTCGCGGTCGCCGAGGCGCGCGTAGAGTCGCATCTCCAGATAGCTGAGGGCGGCGTTGGATCGCTGGGCGGTGAACATGGCATCAATGGCTTGGAGGGCGGATTCCGGTCTGTCCGCGGCGATGGCGCGCCCAGCCCGCCGTCGGGCGGCGCTGAGCGCGGGCGTCGTCTCGGATGCTGGCAGCGGAAGCGGGAGTGTCATCAAGCCACAGAATACCGCCATCAGCGCAGCCATTCTGGCGATGGAGCGATGTTCGGGGCGGACCGGGCGGGCCGACCGACCCGTCCGCGTCGTGGCGCGCGACCAATCCGCGGGCGGTCCGCCGGTGACGGTGAACCAGAGGATGACCGGCACGACGACGGAATTCAATGCGATCTGCGCGGACATGAGATACGCCCGCGCGGCTGAAAGCGTAAGGTACGGGCTGTACACGACCGCGATCTGCAACGCGACGAGGTAGGCGAAGGCCGCCAATCCGATCAAGAGGCCGACCGCGCGCCGCGAGGGAGTGATCCAGTGCGAGGCGAGCACGAGACCGACCAACGGCGGAAACAGCGGGGCGAACCAATAGTAGTCGTCCAGATCGGCGAGCAGGTGCGGTGCGGGGTATCCGACGAGTGCGTGGAGCATCTTGGCGAGCGCGATGGTGGCGCTTCTCGACCAGGGGGCCGTCGCCCACCAGAGCAGCGTGGCGGCGGCGCTGAGAAGGATGGTGCTAGCGATGAAGCGCTTCATTCGGGTGACCGCTTCCTCGGGCGCGGCTCGGTTGGCGGCGACGCTCGGGCGCGGCGATTGGCGAACAGCATCCATGCGATCCACAATGGAGCGACGAACAGGATGAGGAAGCCCTGCATGAGGACCGCGTGGACGTCGTCAAACCACGCGCTTCGATATCCCGCGACCAGCGCCAGGGCGGAAATGCGCGCGACGTTCAGCACGAAGACGCCGAGGATCCCGGTCAGCAGCCCGATAGCTCTGTTCCGCCACGAACATGGGAACGCCAGCACGCCGGCGCAGAAAATCGCGGTGGCTTTGATGCCCGTGCATTCGACCGCGACCTCGACGCTGGCGGTGTTGACGTGGATGGTGGTGTCGGAGCAGGTCGCCGGGACGTTGAATACGCGGAGCGAATCGCCGATGACGGTCGCGATCAAGTGCTGGTAGCCTTCGCCACGCTGTGTCCGGATCTGGAAACGTTGAAGGTAGAGCTCGCTGATGCTGCCGAGGATGACCAGAAGCGTGAAGACGACGGCGAAGCGGACGACGTGTCCACGTTTTGAGTTGGGCCACGCTTTGGCGGGCGATTCCGTGCTGGGCCGCATGGGTCTGGCGCGTCTGGTCATGTATAAGCTCGAGGGTCTCCTGCTTGGCGCATCCTATCATCGAGCCCTCGGGATGAATACCGGCGAGCCCGGAATGACACGGGGCGGGGGTCGCGTAGAATCGTCGCCGACCTGCGGAATCGATCCGCGGGCGAGACCTAGCGCGGGAGCGTAAACATGGAACCAGACCTGCCCGGACGAGTGGGCCTAATCGAAGCCGACGAACGATTCATGCGGGCTGCGATGGACGAGGCCTTCGCGGCGCTGGACAACGGAGACGTGCCCGTCGGGGCCGTGATGGTTAACGGGGGGCGGGTCATCGGCAGGGGCCACAACCAGCGCGAACAACTCCAGGACCCGACCGCCCACGCCGAGATGCTGGCGCTCACGGCAGCCGCTGAATCTCTCGGTAGTTGGCGTCTGGTCGATTGCACGCTGTACGTTACGCTCGAACCTTGCATCATGTGCGCCGGAGCGATGCTGCAAGCGCGCGTGCCGCGGCTGGTGTATGGCGCGTCGGACCCAAAGGCCGGCGGTTGTGGGTCGGTTTACGCGATTACGTCCGACGATAGGCTAAACCATCAGGTGGAGGCGATATCGGGAGTGCTCGAGCATGAATGCTCCACGCTGCTGCGGTCGTTCTTTCAGCGGCGGCGCGCGACCGGGCGAAAATAGCGTGCATCGTGGGTCATGTCTTGACGTTCCTCCGCTTGCGCCGCCGGGTGAGGGCATCTTGTTCCGGGGAGTCGGGTGACGGCTGGGGAATCGCCACGTTGAACATCGCGCCGAGTTCCTGCTCGGCTTCTTGGTTGCTCGAGGCGCGGCGATACCAACGGTGGCCTGTGGATGCGAAGCAGACGCCGCCAGCCGCCGCGATGGCTGCGAGTAGGACGTCCGTGACGGCGGGAACGCGCCCGGGAAGGAAGCACTGGGCGCACTCCAGCGGGATCATCGCGAAACCGGTGACCAAGCCGCAGAGTATGCACTCCCGCTTGCCGGCGCGCATACCGTTGCTCAACCACCAGAACGCCATCAAGGCCCCGAGGCTCAGGAATCGAAACAGCTTGTGCGATGCATCCAGCGCTGCCGCCGGCAGCTTCGCCAGGGAGTAGGATCGCGCCGGTAGCCATTCGATCTGATTGACCTTGGACGCCGCCAAGTCCGCGTCAAATCGGAACGGGACGAGCTCCCGCGCGGCGATGTACGCGCCAGACAGCATGATTCCGATAATGATCGCCCAGTGCATTCGCGGCGCACGCAGGCCGGAGCGCTCGTTCGCGCGGCCGAAGACGACACGATCGGCGACGCCGGCTGACAGGACGCCAAGCATGCCGCCAAGCGTCCGCGTCAGAATGTGCGTTACATCGAATCCGACGGACCGGACGAACAAACCGCAGGCTGTAATCAACACCGCCAGCACGGTCGTGACCACGCACGCCACACCCGCAAGCGAAGTGTCACCACAGCGTGCCGACCGCAAGTACCTCACGATCACGCCGCCGAGCAGCGCGAAGAGCACCACGTCCGTGACGTAGTCGATGCGCAGTTGCCAGAGTTCCTCGGCGACGCGGCTTGCTCCGGGCAGTGTGTCGAGGTTCCCCTCGCCGGCGAGCCCGCTGAGTACCGCATCACGCTCGAAGGGGATGTAGTACCCGTTGCCCAGCGCTCTGCCGATCAACGGGACGTCGAACGTCAGATCCAGCGGTGCCCATGCAGCCAGCGCGACCATCGCGCAGCACCCGCCGGCGACCACGGCAGCGGGATCGCGACGCAACTGCCGGTTGAGCAGCGGCAGGAATCCGCGTCCGAGAGCGGATTCGAGGGAGTAGGCGGCGATGCCCATGCCCGCGCCG
>JAJDDS010000464.1 GCA_029260195.1 Phycisphaerae bacterium | reverse complement strand
CGATGGCTGATACAGTGACACAATCTGACACTCCCGACACGCGCATCGGGCTCAGACCCGATGAGGCGGCGCCGTCCCTTGGCATCTCCCCCCGAAAACTCTGGGAGATCACGGCGGATGCCGACAGCGGCATCCCGGTCGTTCGGCTCGGGCGGACCGTCGTCTATCCCCGCCGTGAGCTGATCGAGTGGCTGGGGAAGCAGGCGGGTGGCGAGTGATGATCACCCGCGCGAATAGTATCTCAGCGATAATAAATCCGGGGCGTGCTAAAACGGCAACTGTTGCCGCTTTGAACCTGGGCAAGTGTTGCACGGGTGACAAAATGGGCAATCTTCAGGATGACTTGACGTGGGGCGAGTGGATGCCGATGATGCACCTACCTAAAACCTCAAGGAACCAGTCCTATGAATGCTTCCAATCCGGCGCAAGCCGGGTTTGCAACGACAACCCCCGATGTACTTGTGGGCAGCCGCGAGGCCCCAGCCGTTTCCTTGAGACGGTAGGTCAAGTGCATCGGGGGCTTGTCGTTTGTAACCGAGGTACCCCCCATGTTCGAGTTGAACAAGGTTCGGCTACCGGAGCGCCTGTGCGCTGCGGTCACGGAAGACGGCGAGTATCTGTCGGAACGGCTGGGCCGTCCGGTGCCCATCGGCGACATCGCATGCGCGGCGCTGCTGGTGTTCGTGGCGATGGACACCAGCGACCAGATGCGGACTCTGGCGGCGGGGCAGATTCACGAGACAAGCGGTCCGTTGGCGTGCGCGCTGTTGCCCGTCGCGCCGACCGGGAAGGCGGTGTCATCATGCTGACGCTGACCATGCAACGGAACGACGCGCCGATATGGGTCGGCCACGATATACGGGTGTTCATCACCGATACGCGTGGGCGGACGATCAAGCTCGGCATCGAAGCGCCCCCGGACGTCAGAATCTTGCGCGACGCGCTGTACCGCGTGACCCCGGACCGGCGGTTCGAGTGGCGACGCGCCCCCGGACGTAAGGACTACCACCGCGCGGTTGTCGTGCCTGTCGGTGCGACGAACGTGTCACCCACGGACGTCGCCGAACAACGGCGACTCCGCGCGATGTTCAAAGGGATGGACCAGCCGCAGCTCGACGTCGTTGCGGTGTAGAACGCGGTTCGCCTGGACGGGGCGGCTCGCCGCCCCCGTCCGGGCTTTTTTGGAGGTGACCCAATCGTGAGTGTGTTGAAGTCCCGGCGCGAGCGCCTCCTGACTCTGGTTCTGGGGGCGGTGATTGTCGCGATGCTCATCGTGAGACCTATCGTTGTCGATGTCCTCCCCGCTATGACGCATGATATCAGCGTGGAAGTCTACTCTGATTTCACACTTGATTTGAATCTCCACGAGGTAAGGGGCGGTGGCTACATATTCGACTTTGGGTATAGGGTGACCGCTCCGGGCTGGGATGAAATCGAACTCGCCATTCGCCGTGGTAGCGGAGGAGGTCGGGATTCTGAAGGCATGGTGGATGGGGATTATGTCGTTAGTAGATCGTACACGAACTGGTTTCGCCTTGTCGTTCAGATATTCACTTCGGCTGGCGTATACATCTTCATTCTTCACTCGTGGAGGGAGATGTTACCCCAGGACGGTTGAAAACGTGGATAGTGATCGGCAATGGAAAGTCACGAGGTGAAACATGGCAGCACGTAAACGGCAACGACCACGCGGGACCGGTAGTCTGTTCAAGCGCGACGGTCGCGGTCCGTGGGTCGCGCGGTGGTATGGCCACGACGGCAAGCGGCAGGTGAGATCGACGCGCACGACCGACAAGGCGGCGGCGGAGCGCATCCTGTCGAAGCACGTCGGCGACGCCGCGTTGCGGCGGGATGGGGTGATCGACGCGAACGCCGATCGGCACGCAGTAGAGGGGCGTCGTCCGCTGGCCGATCACGTCGAGGACTGGCGTGCGGCGTTGCTTGCGAAGGGTGACGCTGAGAAACACGCGGCGGACTTCGCTGGCAATGTCAACCGAGTTTTCGCCGGATGCAACGCGGCATATTGTGCCCACGTATCCGCGTCGTCCGTGCAATCGCACCTCGCCGACATTCGCAAATCACGGAGTACTCGAACGGCGAATTTCTACCTACAGGCGGTGAAGGGTTTCTGCCGCTGGATGGTCCGCGACGGACGGGCGGCAAGCAACCCGGTTGAGCACCCGCAAGCCGGAAACGTCGGCGGCGATATTCGACGGCAACGCCGGGCGCTCGAGGCTGCTGAGCTTGTCCGGTTGTTGGCGACGACCGAGACCGGACCGACGTTTCGGCGGTTGACCGGACCCGACCGGGTGATCCTGTACCGGCTGGCCGTCGAGAGCGAGCTCCGGGCGCACGAGCTACGGTCGCTGACGCCCCGGTCATTCGACTTGGACGCGGACCCGCCGACGGTGACGGTCCGGGCGGCGTACTCGAAGCGACGGCGCGATGACACGCTGCGCCTGAAACCCAACGCGGCGGACACGCTCGCCCGGTGGATGGCGGATCGTGACGCCGACGCCCCGGTGTTCATCGTCCCCGACAAGACGGCGGACATGCTGCGGGCGGACCTGCGAAGGGCCCGAGCGCGGTGGATACGCGAGACGCCGGACCGCCCCGAGCGCCGCGACCGTCGTGGTTCGGATTTCCTGGCGGTGGAGGACGGTGCGGGCCGGGTGGTCGACTTCCACGCCCTACGCCGCACGTTCATCACCAGTCTCGCCCGTGGTGGCGTACACCCCAAAACGGCGCAATCCCTGGCCCGTCACAGCACGATTACCCTGACGATGGACCGATATACCCATACGGTCGTCGGCGAGCAGAGCGACGCCCTAAAAGCCCTTCCCGACCTGACGCCGAATCCGCCGACCCCGGAACGGTTGCGGGCGACCGGGACCGACGACGTTTCAGCCGGTTCGGGATGTAGCCACTTGCGCTACCAGTTAGCACGCGAAGACGTGCGAGGCGGTGCGCGTCAGTGCCACGAAGTGGCACCCAACACTCCGAACGCGATTCGCCAAGAGAGTGCCGAATTCGGGGTCCAGAGCGGCAAAACGCGAGACGGTGCGACTACGTGCGGGACTGAGGGCGGCAGGACTCGAACCTGCGACCGGCGGCTTAAAAGGCCGATGCTCTACCGACTGAGCTACGCCCCCGACTCGATACCTATCTTGCTTCCTTGACGCGGCTGGGTCAAGAGAGGGTGCGGGGTGCAAGAAGAACGAAGGAACGAAGGGACGGACGGAACGGCGGTTTTCGTTACGGGACCGGCTTATGCTATCATGTCGTCTGCGAGCCGCGGAGCTCAGTCCACGCGGACGTCCGTACGGACCGAAGTCCACGGCTCGCGACGAAGGGAATGCACCCATGCCCGCCAGAGTCCTGATGGTCCTGACCGTGACCCTGTTGACCGCTCCCGCCGGCGCCCAGGTCTGCGCGCCCGGCGACGGGGACGGCGATTATGACGTCGATTTCAACGACTACGCCAGCCTGCAGATCTGCTACACCGGTCCAGGCGGGACGGCCGGTGATGAATGCGCCACGTTCGACTTCGACGGCGACGTCGACGTCGACCTC